>JAAUUT010000037.1 GCA_012031035.1 Candidatus Altimarinota bacterium
ATAAACAAGAACACTCGCGTATCCAAGTTATCTCGCTTGAAGTAAGGCTTGAGCGCAGTGAGTTGGAAACTCTCATGCTGCGTTCTTAGGGGAGGGGAGAGCGGCGACGCTCGAACCTTACCCGACCAAGTCTGAAGAAAAAAATTTTGAACTTTGAACTTTGTTTCATACGCGAAATTACCCTACGGGAACCCAATGTCGGGGGACGCGTCTCTACTTTGAACTCTTTGTCACCTTTGTCACCTGTTCCCTACCAATTCCCATAATTCGCGAGATACAGAACGATTGGCGGCTTCACGTTCGCGGGCGTAGTCGATTAGCATTTGAGATAGGTCTGAATTATTTCTTTGTTCGAGACCATAAATGAGATTTAAAGAACTGCCAACAAATAACGCTTTCAATACCATTTGATTCCAGGCGATATTGTCGAAATATTCGGCAGGATAAGGATTTTGGAGAGCAACGGCATTGAAAACGGCTGTCATATTGCTGCGAATCCCTTCAGCAGCACGAAGACGAAATCTCTCTGGAAAAGGCAATATAGGTAACGCTTGATAAAGTGTAACTAACTCGCTTACATCGGCAACATTAAAAACCTGCTCGATTCTTTGTACATATTCGTCGGGATTGTCTTGTGGGAGTGCAAGTAATAGTAAAATGCGGGCAACGCGATCGCAACTCCAATTTACAGGAAACCAACCTGGACGAATTATTTCAATTGCTTGCCAATCATCTTGAGTAAGTTGGAGGTCTTGTTTACCAATATAACGAGGCCCCGCACTAAAAGCAGTGAAAAAGACGATATTTGAAGCTCCTTCGCTAATTTGTCTGCGTTTTTGATTCAACCAAGCTAATGCGTCTTGCTCAACCTGTCGAGACAACCAGTGATAAAGTAAGCCAGTAATACTAATTAAACCCATAATAAAAAATCTGAAGTAAAAAAAAGAACAAAAGGAAAAAAATTAATCTTTATGTGAGAAAAATTTAGTTTTTCGTTTTTATAAAAAGTAGCACTAATACCTAATAAAATTAATCCTAATAATGATGATGATTCGGGAACAGAAGCAATATCTTCGCCGTCATTTTCGTTAGGAATAACTGAATTGGAAAAATCAACATCTCCATTTTCAAAACTGTCAAAAAAGCTTAGAAAAGGATTATTCCCATCTGCAAAATTCTCACCAAAATCTTCTGGCAATTCGCCTTCAGGAAAACTAAAGCTTCCATTACGACGGGCAAAATCATTTAAAAAGGTTAGAAATTCTTCGGGTAATGCGATCGCATCATCATCATCTTCTTCTTCAAATGAGTTTGGCGAGCCAATTTGAAAAAAATTGTTAATGCCATTGACAAAATAAACGTCGCCATTACCATCTGATATTGAGCCTTTTACTTCATTATTAAATCCATCGCTAAAGTAGATATTTTCATTTTCTCTCGCCTTAATCTCTTTAGACTGATATACCGTATTCATCTCGCCTAAATCTAACTCGTCTATCCAGTTAAATGCTCTGCGATCGCTAATAGAAAAAGGTAACTTTCCTTGATTCAAGCTTATTTGTGAGGATTGGTTATTAATTCCATCAAAAACAAAAGTTCTTCCAGAGCGATCGCTTTGAGAAATATCTAAATTAACTTGGTTATTTAAACCATCAACGCCATAAACATTTTTATCTTTACCAAAAGAAGCTTCGCGATCGAAGTTTCCTTCCTTATTGATTCTTAAGCTTCTCAACCAGCGAAACTGTCTGTTACTACTGCTACTTTCAGCAGGATTTGTTACATCAAAACTGTTATTAATTCCATCGACAAGATAAGCTTCACTATTCCCTGATGAGTTTAGCTGATTATTAATTCCATCGATCGCAAAAATGCTATCAGTTTCACCAGAAGTTATCCGACTAGAGCGATAAACATTGCCATTGCGATCGAGGACTAAAAAATTTGACCAAAGAAACCGCCCATTACTATTGTTTGTAGTGTTACTACTGAGATTTGTAACTTGAAGGCTATTGTTAATCCCATCTACAAAATATACCTCTCTTGAATTATTTGTCCTCGATAACTCATCTACTTGAAGGCTATTGTTAATCCCATCGATCGCATAAATATCTCCTTCTGTATTAATTTCTAGACGCGAGGCAACAATTAACCAACCATCATCAGGAGTGCTAACAAGACGAGAGAATTTTAAGGTTGATGATGAGGCTTCTAATGTAGTTATTAAAACATTCAAACTAGAACTCAAAACAATCAATAATGAATGTGCGATCGCCTTTTTCATAACTAAAACTTTTGATGTTAAGCAGTTGCTTATTAACCCCAATGTAGGGGCGTAGGGCCGTACTCCTGAAAGGAGAGCTATGCTAACGCCCCTATGCCCTACGCCTTATTGCTTTTACGATTCAACCACGCACCAGCGCCCATAGCACCAAATGCCAGTAAGCTCAACGTCGAAGAAGGTTCGGGAACGGTTGTACCGACAGCATCTCGCTCGACATTTAACTCTTGAACGCGACCTTGGAAGAAATCCCCGACATAAAGCTTACCGCGATCGTAGTGTGCGCCACCCGTCCAGTTAAACACACCAGGCGAAAGGTCGAGCGGGTCGCCAAAAGGAAGTCCACCAGGAGTGGGAGGCGGTACTATTTCCCCAGCTTCATTGCGAGCGGGTTCGCCAAAAGCGCTCAAAAAGTTGCCATTTTTGTCGAATACCTGAACGCGGCTATTTTGAGAATCGGCGACGTAAATATTATCAAACTCGTCGATTTCTACACCAATTGGCTCTTCAAATTGTCCGGGGTCAGAACCTGGCGTACCAAAGGAAAATAGGGTATTTCCTTCTAAATCGAGTACCTTAATTCGACCGTTGAACTGATCGCCGACATAAATTCTACCCGTATTAGGCGACACCGAAATACCTGCGGGGCCTTGAAACTCTCCTTCCCCAGTGCCAGAACTGCCAATAGTGTTAACGAGATCTCCAGTTTGAGAATCGTAAACCTTAATTACATCCTGGCTGAAATCGGTGATGTAGATCGTACTTCCATTAGGACTAAAAGACATCCCCCCTGGCCCGAAGAATGGTCTGCCAGGAATTCGACCGCCAAAGGAACCATAGGATCTGATGTATTCTCCAGTATTAGGATTGTAAACATCGATTTCGCTATTGAAAACGTCGCCAACGTGCATTAAGCCAGTGTTGGGGTCAAATTTGAGATCGGCAGGCTCGTCTATCCCCTCACCTTTTCCCTGGCGACCGCTACCAACCGATCTGATATAGTTGCCTTGAGGATCGAATACATCAACTCTATTGCCGAGATTGGGATTAAAAGAGCCATCTGGGTTAAGACCGCGACCGTTACTGACGAAGAATAGCCCAGTAGAATCTTGTACTCCCATACCTTGAGGAACAAATAACTGTCCGGGAGCAAAACCAGGACTACCAATACTGCGATCGTAAGTAAGCGTAATAGCTTTAGCTTCGCTTGCTACCGCCAGTGCTACACAACTCGTGCTTGCAATTACAAACAAATTTTTAAATACTGCCATAATGTTGAACTTGAACTCGCCTAAAAAGATCGATGATGAAGAGAAGGAGTCAGAATCAAGGAAGAGGGAAAGTTTTAATTTTGAACTTTGTTGGCGTAGCCCGTCCTTTAGACGTACTTTGAACTTTGAACTCTCTATCTCTATTCCCTATTGCTTTTACGTTTTAACCAAGCACCACCACCCAAAACACTGAAGGTCAATAATCCCAATATCGAAGAGGGTTCGGGAACGCTGGCAACTCCTCCAACATCATCAACATTAACTCGAACAACTGAGCCTCGATTAGGCCCAACACCGCGATTGGTGACATAGATTTCACCATCAGACCCGACAACCACTCCATCAGCAGATTCTAATCCTTGACCTGCGGCAACAAGAGTAGTACGAGTTCCATCGGGAGCCACTTGAATGAGAGAACCTGGCAGAGAAGTTAAATCTCCTGCAAATTGAGGTACGTCGCTGAATTGTAGAACCAACAAATTACCATCTTCGTCAAAGGTTAGATCGGTAATGTTACTAAACCCTTCGAGGAAAACTTCTGGCTGGTTATCTTCACCGATGCGGAAAATCCGTGCTTCTCCTGCTGGATAAGGAAAACCTAAATATTCGCCAACATATAAAGCACCATCCGGCCCAATGGTTCCACCTGTAGGAACCGATTGAACCAATGCCTGAGTGGGAAGTCCTCCTGGTGTCGTAGGCAGTCCATCGGGAGGAACTTCCACCAATCCTGGCGGGATTTCTGCTCCTGGTGGAAGGGGTGGGAATACTGGGTTGTCGATGAGTTTTTTGGGCAGGGGAATTGCTTCTACACCACTGCCATCGAGGTTAACTTTATAAGCAACGTTACCGCCTCCATCAACGACATAAGCGGTATCGCCACTAATAGTAAAGTCATAAGGATTAGTAACCACATCCCCGCGATCGGGATTATTCATGATTTCATATCTGCCGAAGTCGAAAATCTCTGATAGTTCCTCGGTTTCCAAATCGACTTGGAATAGTTTTGCCAAATTAGAAGTATTTAAGACTTCATCGGGTGGGGATGGTGGGAAGGTTACAAGTTGTCCGGGTGGAAGTTCGTAATTTTGACCGAGAGTATTTAATTCTAGGTCGCGGTTGCCGGGATAACCTGCAAATCCAGTGAGAAGATAAGCATCACCTTGCGAGTCGAATAGAAGCTCTTGCGGGCCGGCTCCCTGATTGCCACTGGGTTGTTCGGCTAGAGACTGAAAGTTTTGAAAGATACGTTTTTGGCGACCGTCTGGGGTAACTTTAACGATCGAACCCGTATTTCCTGCACAAATAGGCTGAAACAGCGTACTAGGAGATGGCTGACAATTTCCATCTCCGCCGATTCCTGGCTCTCCTACATAGAGAGTTCCGTCAGGGCCAAAGGAGGCTCCCCGTGCATTACTGATGCCATCTACAATAGTTGTCAAAGTCGCAGCTTCTACGGCTTTAGGCCCGAAAACAAGAGCAATACTAAAGGTAATTAGCGAGAAAGTAAGTTGTTTGAGATTCATATATGCCTAAGTCGATCGCTCGTCTAGATAAAGATTGTATGAGTACAGCGCTAGAGAAAATTTAATTTAAGTGAAACGATCGCGTCAATCAAAAATACATTCTATTTTTTTGTAAAAATTGATGAAACGAGCTATCCTTTTGTAAATCAAAATTTTCAGCTTTAACTCCTATTTAAAGAAAATTAATGCAAATTAAGTTTAGTTTGTCAAGTAATAATTCGATTAAATTAGCTCTTAAAAACCATAAAAAAGAATTATTAACTTGCCCACAACGAACGGGGCAAATGCAAATACAAAATCAATTGATTTTGTCAATTAATATTTCATTGAAAATTGAGAATCGAGTGCGTTTTTCGGAAAACAAGAAAGACAAGAAGAATAAGGGATCGGAAAAGCTTCGCGCTTCGCCCCTATGACTTGGGCGCACGATCCCTATACTACTGAACTCCTGTAAAGACGTGATATATCGCGTCTCTACTCCTTCCTTACTTCATGCTGAGGTTAAAGAATTGGCTGTCACAATAACAGGTGTATAACTCATCCCAAGGGCAAAACTACTCGTGTTTCCTGCTTGAGCTTCGAGCAAGCGTTTAATATTCATACTTTCTGCCCCGAAGTCTTGAATTTGCAATTTGCCATGTCGTTGCGGCTTATCTGTGGGCCAAAAAGTAATGCGATGTTGAATGAAACCCCGTGCAGACGGATCGCCAAAAGCATAAGCGCAGGGAATAATAATTGTCGGACAGTGTTGCGTGAATTGGAGTTCGGGATAAAAGTAACTTTGTTCAATGAGATAGTAGTTATTAAGATCGTGGGTTTGTAGGGTGACAATAACTCGTTGGTCGTATTCATCAAGGAATTCTCCTACTTCAGAAGCAACTTCACCGCGCGATCGCAATAAATGCGCCCAATCATTCATATTGCGAAGATCTCTGAGGTATTCAACCCCTAACTCAATTGGTGCATCAATAAAGATCGTGTCCGTATCAATCCGATAGCGTCCGAGGACAGCCATTTTATGACCCGCTCTTTTTTCTAAAATAGCCTTGAGCGATCGACATTCAGAAGTATGCACGGTTTCAATTCCTTGCATGATCATCGGCGTGCGTCGTTTGGGATCGATAAAACTCAACCAATGAAAATAAACTCCCTCTTCTTCCGATTTAGGTTCGATATAGTTTGGTGGAAACAGAAAAACGGGATATACCTGAAAATATTTTTGATACTCAAAACCGCAGTGCCACTCGATCCCTTGAAATAAAGGGCTATTAATTTTTCTGACGTGGTAATAGAGATTTCTTTGATAACCCGACGCAGTTCCGAGCCAAGTATTAGAATCGATCTGTTCGATCGTGCGGCTGTAAAGCGTCCACTCATCCAGATTTTTTAGCTCGCACAGATAATCAAAAGCCTTTTCAGGAGAAGTGGCTATATAGGCAGACGTAGCAAAAGTATTTTCTTCCATATTAGTAATTCGTGATTTGGATAAAGCGATCGGTTTTTGAACAATTAGCGTTATTGCATTGAATAGAACTGCTTTGACTGGGAACTTTGTCTTGTCCCCTTAAAAAGAAAAGCAGCAAATAGAGCGGTTTATTTGATTGCGTCAGCCGCCGGGAAATCAATTTCCCGGCTTACATATAAAGTCGGTTTAAACCGACTTCTAATATGAGCCAAGGAATTAATTCCTTGGCGGACTAAATGGGAAGGAAACAGCCATATCATAAGCCGGGGAGTGCAGATAGAACCTAAAGCTATTTATTCGCGACTGGTGTTTTAGAAGCGATTGATGGATGCAATTCGAGCGCATTATCGCCAGGAACTGAAATCGGGCGTTTTTTCAAAGAATTGATAGATTGTCTTTCTTTTTCTTTATCCTTCCTCCTGCCTTCTTTTTGATTTTTTCCTTTTTCAATCCGTTGTTCGGCTAATTTTTGAGAAGCTTCGTGTGTAGTTATTTCTTGCTGTCTGGCGATACCAAATATCCTCAAGAGCGTATCATAGATATTATTCAGTTGCCTTAAAGCTGTTCCTTCTTCATAACCAATCATTTCGTTGTAGACATTAATTAATCCTCCGGCATTAATGACATAATCTGGACAATATAAGATATTGTTTTCTCGCAATAACTTGCCGTGCAAAGCTTCATTTTCTAGTTGATTGTTAGCCGCACCAGCAATAATAGAAGCTCGCATCAAAGGAATGGTCGAACTATTGATAATTGCTCCCAAAGCACAAGGAGAAAAGACATCAACATCAAGAGAAAAAATTTCATCTGGTGCTACAACAGTTGCTCCATAAAGTCGTTGTACTTCTGCGGTTCTGTTGGGGTCAATGTCGGTGACAAATAACTGCGCTCCATTTTCATGCAGATGTTGGCAAAGATTTTTACCAACGTTTCCGAGTCCTTGAACGGCAACTCTCATTCCTTGAAGATTAGTTTGCTGCCACTTAAACGCGATCGCGGCTTTAATCCCCAACAAAACTCCCATCGCAGTCAAGGGAGCAGGACCGCCAGATCTTTCTTCTTTGCCTACTACATAATCTGTTTCGCTGCCAATAGTACGCACGTCATCGGGAGTTAAATTAACATCTTGACCCGTAATAAAACGTCCATTTAAACTTTCAACAAAGCGTCCGTAAGCTTTAAATAGCTCGTCGGTTTTATCTTCGGGACGAGCAATAATAACCGCTTTACCACCACCGACAGGAAGATTGGCACAAGCTGCTTTATAAGTCATGCCACGACTGAGACGAAGCACATCACGCAAAGCATCAGCTTCGTTAGCGTAGGGAAGCAAACGAGTTGCCCCCATTGCCGCCCCTAAATTGGTATTGTGAATGGCAATTATTGCCTTCAAATTGTTTTCTCGGTCATGGCAAAAAAGGACTTGCTCGTGACCCATATTAGTCAGGTTGTCGAATAATGTTGTCATTGAGTTCAGGAGTTCAGGAGTTTAGTAATTTAGGAGTATAGGAGCGAACAACCGTTCGCCCGTACAAAATTCAGAAGTTTAGTATGCTAAGAGTGTCACACCAAAGGAAAAGAAATCTGTCCTTCGTGCTTTTTAGCGGTAGATTGAACGCCTTGGGCGCTGAGGCTTTTGTTGCGTCCTTTTGAGGGAGCCATGCGATCGGGATCGATCGCGACATCTAAAACGACTGGTACATTAGCATTCATCGCTGCTGTAATCGCAGCTTCGAGATCCGATTCTTTATCGACGCGAATTCCTTGAGCGCCCATTCCGCGAGCGACCAGAGCAAAGTCTGTTGGAGGTAAAATGGCATCTGCTCCGGTTAATCCGAGTAAGGACATTCCCTGATAGCACATATTGTAACGAGCATCGTTGAGGACGATCCAAACCGCCGGAATTTGATATTTAACCGCCGTACTGATTTCGTTATTCATCAGCATCGCGCCATCTCCAACGATCGCAACAGCTTTTTTAGCTTTTCCTAACGCAGCACCGATGACCCCCGTTACGTTGTGTCCCATCGAACCTACCCCGGTACTGACGCGATAGCGATTGGGTCGATCGAATCGTAATAGATGGGTTGACCAGGTGAAGGAGTTGCCAGATTCGGCTAAAACGATTGCATCACTGCGATCGACAACCAACCGTTGCACCATTTCCATCACCACTTCAGGACGTATTAAGTTGTTATTCGCTGCGGTAATTTCCATCGATTCGGGGTTGGGGAAAGATATGGGTTGAGCGTTAGAATTTTCTGAAAAATGTTCTAACAATGCTTCGACAAAAGCCCTCACATCAGAAACTATAGGGAAAGTTTCGGCGTGAGAATAGGCGATCCCTGGCACTTCTGGATCGATATCGACATGGACGAATCCTTTGGGAGGAATCATTGCATCACTCCAAAAAGATGTTGGTTCGCCGAGGCGAGTTCCCAGTACCAAAGTTCGGAGAGGGGTTTGCTCCTCCATATACTTCATCACCGATTCGTGACCGCCCAAACCCGTCACCCCAATATATTGAGGATGGTTTTCGGGAAAGATTCCTTTAGCGCGAGGAGAACACATAACTGCTGCTCCCGTTTGTTCTGCCAATTGACGAATTGCCTCTGCCGCGTGACGCGCGCCAAAACCAACCCAAATGGCAAAAGAACCTTCCTTCATCAGTTCGACCGATCGCGCGATCGCGTCTTTGGAAGGGGCGGGGATAGTAGGGGTTAGATTAATAGTTGGTAAGGTCGTTTCAATTGTGGTGGACTGAAGCCCCGTAGGAATACTAATATGCGCGACAAATCCCCCTGGTCTAGATACTCCCGATGCCAGTCTTTTAGCAATTTGAGGTAACTGTTTAGAAGATTCAATGATGGTTGCATAATTGAACAACACGCCAGGGGAAAAAAGATCCCCTTTCGGGATAGTGTAGCTGCTAGTTTCTTGAATAGCCCAACGTCCGCGCTGGGTTGCTGAGGTACAAGCTGAGACGAGGATTACCTTTGCTCCTTCGCCACGCGCCGCTAACAGACCCGTTATCGCGTTAGTAATGCCGGGGCCTGCTGTGGTAAAAACAACAACTGGGCGATCGCTGGCAAAATGATTTTCAGTCGCGGCAAAAGCTGCGCCTCCTTCATGACGACAATGAGTAACCTGAATGAGAGGGCTATTGGATAAAGCCGCCCAAATCGTTGCCATTGCGCCGCCAGAGACTCCAAAAGCATCGCGAACGCCGATATCTTCAAAAATTTTTGCGATCGCCCCTGCAACTGTTAGCGTCTCACTACCATTATTTTGAGGAGATGCGATCGGCTTTGCCATTGTTCCTTGGGCGATCGCATTTTCGTTTTGAGAGCAATTGCCACTGTTTTTTTCTGAATTAGACCTTGAATAAGTCGGTCGAATGTAGCTTTTAGTCATTGGATTTTTGAATTCCGAATTTAGTGTAGAAGCACCCGCTCGGTTAGGCAATTTAATAAAATTAATTACACATCATTTATGATGTTTTCTTTTCTCTGTTTGCTGTTCCCTTTCTTAAATTATGTATATAATTTATTTTTGCGGCTATCGATCGACGATCGATAGGGGATGGGACTTTTAAAGGTCGGAAGAGGTTCCGACCCTTGCCACGACTCATAGCGTGAATGTAGGGGCGCACGCCATGCGCCCTTTAGTTATCAAAATTAGAAGTTCAACAGTTAACCAAAAGGATTCTCGCCCCCTTCGCCACCAAAGGGGTTTTCCCCGCCAGTAAAGGGATTGCCGCCGCCTTCACCACCTCCGAAGGGATTACCGCCACCGCTACCACCTCCGAAGGGGTTACCGCCGCCACCGAAGCTTTCAGCATCCGAAAAATCGTAGCTGTAATCGCCTTCAGTGGGGTAATCTCCATTCGTCAGGTCGTCGAAATCGTATTCGTAAGTACCCGTGGTGCGATCGCCATTCATTAGGTCGTCAAAATTGTATTCTCTTTCGGCAAAATCAAACTCAAAATCGCCTTCAGTGGGATAATCTCCCGACATCTCAAAAACAAAATCATCTGCGGTTGGATAATCGCCAGAAAACTCAAAATCATATTCCGCCATTTTTCTACCCTCCTTACAATTGCTTAAAAGTTTGTAGTTGACTGGTTATAAACTCAAAAAAGCGCTCGGCACAAAATAGCTACGAATTACTAATTATTATTGCCTCCTGCCTTCTTTTACTAGCTAACTAAGCTGCCATCGGTAATAAAACCAAATGGATTTTCTTGACCAAAGAAAGTATCAGCATTAATAAAGCTGTCTGAACCTGCACCCAAAGATGTATCGCCATCTCCGATGACATCATCCGTACTGAAATACCAATTACCCTCGCCATCTCTGAGGAAGTAACCGCTTTCTCCAAGCTCAAAGCTAATTTCTTCGCCAGGAAGCGGAATACCTTCACCGCCTGCAATAGGGCTATTTCCATCGTTACCCGTAATATCGTCATCGGGATCGAAAGGATTGCCGTCTTCGGTAGGGTTCCAACCCGCCCAAGGATTACCACCAGGCATTCCGCCGCCACCGCCGAAAGGGTTGTCGCCGCCTTCTCCAATCACCAACCAGGCATACCGCCACCGCCAAAGGGGTTGCCGCCGCCGAGATTGCCAAAAATGTCTTCTGCTCCTTCAACGCCTGGAATATCTAAAAGACGGCCAAAAGGACTATCGCGTAATAAATCGTTTAATTCTTCTTCATTCATTGTTTCACCTCCATTGCTATTGGTTGTTACGCTACTTGCTTCTAAAGTAGTTCGGTCTTCGGAGCGATCGCCATTTGATGTACCATCGCTCACTAAGGTCATGTTGCCATTGCTGTCGATACTAAAGTAGCGATCGCTATTGCCGACAATATTTTGATTATCTTCGTCAGTTTCGTGGCGGTTGCCAGTAATGACGTTCCCATCGCCACTAGGTCGATTGCCATTTCCAGTTATGTCGTTGTTGCTACCGCTAGGGCGATTTCCATTGCCAGTTGTTATATTGTCGTCTCCGATATACCAATTGCCGTTACCCTTGGTAGTGTTGCCACTGCCAAAATTCCAATTCCCGTTGCCAGTTGTTGTATTTCCGTTTCCGATATACCAGTTACCGTTACCCTCGGTAGTGTTATCGCTACTGAAATACCAGTTACCATTCCCATTGGTTTGATTCTTATTAGCGGTTCCGCCTTCTATATCGGGAGTATCGTCTCCTACAAAAGCGGGAGTACCGCCGCCAGCAAACGGTGGAAAATAAACTAAATCTGGAAAATCACCAGAAAAGGAATTGCTGTTGTTTTCAGCCATGAATATCCTCTCGATTGGTCAAAAAGATGGATACAAACGCATCCATGCAGCCAAAGTATAGAGTCCTTAACTACGGTTCTTATGCTCCTTTACAACCATACGGGTGCTACAAACGATATCAAAAAGACTTAATTCAAGTCGTTTAAAGGAGCTTAGTGCTACTTCGTGCTAATTGTTTTAAGTTCTTGCTTACGTATGCAGCTTAAATAATTCATTCAATAAGCGACAATGAATTATTTATCTAAAGATTGTTCATTGTGACTGTTGATAAGCAGGATTAAGATTTTTAATATTCACATCAAATCTTAGCAAGATAAAGTTAATTATTTACTCTTGTGCTTGCATATTGCATTTTCTAGTATTTCTAAAAACAAAATAATGAGGAAATTAGATGACGCTAAAGTCTCATCGTTACGTAACCAAGGGAGGCATTTGTATCTCCCGTTCCACTGTCGAAATTTCTAGAGATACAGCTATTGAAAATCTGTTGTCGAGTCTCAATTCTCGACGAGGAGGATTGCTTTCGAGTAGTTATGAATATCCTGGACGGTATAAAAGATGGGCAATTGGATTTATCAATCCACCTTTAGAATTAGCGACGCGCGATCGCAACTTTACCATAACTGCCCATAACGATCGCGGTAAATTGCTTCTACCATTCCTCGCAGAACGTCTTTGGAAGAATGCTCATCTGCAAGAAGTTATTTTGAAAAGCAATTGTATTGTAGGTTCAGTCGTCTCGACAACTGAAGTTTTTCCAGAAGAAGAACGCAGCAAGCAACCTTCGGTTTTTACCGTTGTTCGCGAACTGCAACAAGTTTTTGAGAGTAATGAAGACGATCGCTTGGGACTTTACGGCGCTTTTGGTTACGATTTAGTTTTTCAATTTGAATCAATTAACCAATCTCGTCAACGTCCCAACGACCAACGAGATTTAGTTTTATATTTACCTGACGAACTGGTCATTATCGATTACTACCTTCAACGCGCTTATTGTTACTTATACGATTTTGAAACCACTAGCGGTAGTACCAGCGGTTTACCTCGCACGGGCGAAATTATTGATTATCGAGGCAAGTGCAAAACGCCTGCCCAAATTTCAGATACACCGCCAGGAGACTATAAAAAATTAGTTGAAAAGGCGATGGAGTATTTCCGACGCGGCGACTTATTCGAGGTCGTTCCCAGTCAAAACTTCTTTCAAGCTTGTGAAGAATCGCCAGCACAGTTATTTAAAACTTTACAACAGATTAATCCCCAGTCCCTACGGATTCATTTTAAATTTAGGTGGGGAATATCTCATCGGTGCATCGCCAGAAATGTTTGTGCGAGTTGAGGGGAAATGCGTTGAAACTTGTCCTATAAGCGGCACAATAAGCAGAGGACGGGATGCAATCGACGATGCGGCTCAAATTCGTCTACTGCTTAACTCCCTCAAAGACGAAGCCGAATTGACCATGTGTACCGATGTCGATCGCAACGACAAATCGCGTATTTGCGAACCGGGTTCGGTACGGGTTATCGGTCGCCGTCAGATCGAATTGTACAGTCATTTAATTCATACTGTCGATCGCGTTGAAGGCATTTTAAGACCCGAATTTGATGCGTTAGATGCCTTTTTAACCCATACTTGGGCTGTCACCGTCACGGGCGCGCCAAAACCCTCTGCGATGAAGTTTATCGAAGAATACGAGCAAAGTTCTCGGCGGTGGTATGGCGGTGCTGTGGGTTATTTAGCATTCAATGGCGATTTGAATACGGGTTTAATTTTGCGAACGATTCGATTGAAAGATTCGATCGCCGAAGTGCGCGTTGGTGCGACTGTCCTCTACGATTCAATTCCCGAAGCAGAAGACCGAGAAACTCTCACCAAAGCAGCAGCACTATTTCAAACGCTGCGTCAAGCAAAGCAGAATGTTATCCTAATTTCCCCTTCTTCGGGCATAAATAACTCTTTAATAACTTCTGGGCATAAACAGCGCGTTCTTTTAATTGATTACGAAGATTCTTTCGTCCACACTCTCGCCAACTATATTCGCCAGACGGGTGCTGAGGTGAAAACCTTACGTCATGGATTTGCCGAAACCGTATTCGATCGCGAATCTCCCGATTTAGTCGTTTTGTCTCCTGGCCCTGGCAAACCGAGCGATTTTGACATTCCTGAGACGATCGCGAATTGCATCGCTCGAAAGATTCCAATTTTTGGCGTTTGCTTGGGGTTACAAGGAATTGTCGAAGCTTTTGGCGGCAAATTGGGAGTTCTCGATTATCCCCAACATGGTAAATTATCAAGAATTCACGTCACCAATCCTAAATCAGTGCTGTTTAAGGATCTGCCCCAAACCTTTGAAGTCGGCAGATATCACTCTCTGCACGCCCTACCCGACTACTTCCCTTCTCAGTTAAAAGTGACGGCCCTTTCTGAGGATGGCGTAATTATGGCGATCGAGCATCAAACGTTACCTATCGCCGCCGTACAATTTCATCCAGAATCAATCATGACGCTTGCTGGCGGAGTAGGTTTAGCCATTATTCAAAACGTCAGCCAGATTTATGCGAAGTCTAGTAGTTCAGTAGAGACGCGATATATCGCGTCTTTACAGTAATTTAGTAGTTTACCCCCCTGTGTCCCCCCTTGCTAAGGGGAGCCAGTGCGGTCTTGGGGAAACCCCAAGTAAAGCACCTGGCGTGGGATGAAAGGGGGGTTAGAGTCTCCTTTTTCCCTTTCCCCTTCCCCTTTACCCTTCTTAATTGGCAATCTGATGGTTTCTTCCCAGACTTCAAAAAGCAGTATTCTTGACAAAATTGTGACTCATAAGCAAAAAGAGGTCGCTAATATGCGCGATCGCTTGCCTTTATCGCGATTGCAACATCAGATTAAAGATCCCATTCCCGCACGGGATTTTTTGGGGGCACTTAAACAGAGTCCGAACAAACCGAGTTTAATTACCGAAGTCAAAAAAGCGTCTCCTAGTAAAGGAATTATTCGAGCCGATTTCAAACCTGTTGAAATTGCCAAAGCCTACGAAAATGCTGGCGCAGCGTGTATTTCAGTATTGTGCGATCGCAAATTTTTTCAGGGAGGTTACGATAACTTATTAGCGGTGCGGCAAAATGTCTCTCTACCTTTGCTGTGTAAAGAGTTTATCATCGACCCCTATCAAATTTGTTGGGCGAGGGCTTGTGGTGCAGATGCTATATTGCTTATTGCTGCAATTTTAAGCGATTTGCAACTGCAATCGTTTCTACAAATTGCCCGCAGTTTAGGAATGGAAGCATTAGTAGAAGTACATACATTAGAAGAATGCGATCGCGCTCTCCAAATTCCCGAATTACGTTTATTAGGGATTAATAATCGAAATCTAGAAACCTTTTCTGTCGAGCTTAAAACTACTGAACAAATACTATCCCAAAGACGAGAACAGTTAAAGAGTCGAGAGATAACAATCGTTAGCGAGTCGGGTTTATACGTCCGTTCCGACCTCGATTTTGTTGCCCAATCGGGAGCTAATGCCGTTCTCATTGGAGAGTCTTTAGTCAAGCAACCCGATGTAGAAGAAGCGGTAAGGAAGATTTTGAAAGCTTAAATAGAGTTCAAAGTTTATGTTAGAGACGCGTTCCCCGACATTGGGTTCCCGTAGGGTAATTTCGCGTAATGAAACAAAGTTCAAAATGATAAGAAAAGGTAAGCGCTAGTAGCGCGGCAAGCTTAAAATACTGGGTAGAACGATCGCGAAAAATCATTTAGGACGAAATTTTCTGGATTTAATCGACCCAACAAATTAAATTAGACGTGCTAGTAGGTTGGGTTGAGGTGACGAAACCCAACATCTATAAGCTTTGTTGGATTAAATGATAGTGAAATCCAATCTACTAAATCCTACTGTCTAAATAACATTAGTGAGCGAGACGCTCGCACTACCATAGACCAATGACTAACACTATTTCAGAACGCTTTCAAATCCTAAAAAAACGCCGTCAATGCGCCCTGATTCCATTCATTACGGCTGGAGATCCCGATCTAGAAACAACTGCAAAAGCTTTACAAATACTAGATCGCAATGGTGCTGACTTCATTGAATTAGGCATTCCATATTCCGATCCTTTAGCCGATGGGCCTGTCAATCAAGCGGCTGCTACTCGTGCTTTACAAAAAGGAACGCGATTAGAGGAGGTTTTAGAATTAGTAAAAAACGTTAGTCCAAGTTTACAAGCACCGATTAGCCTTTATACCTACTACAATCCAATTCTCTATCGCGGTATCAAACCTTTTTTCGAGCAAATTGCTAGTGTAGGGGTAAAAGGTTTAGTCATTCCCGATTTGCCGATGGATGAAGCGACCGAAGTATTAGAACTTGCTGCTGCTACTGGAATAGAAGTAACTTTACTCATTGCGCCGACTAGTTCTCAAGAAAGGATTGTTGCGATCGCAAAAAAATCTCAAGGCTTTATTTACCTCGTCAGCGTCACTGGTGTAACTGGAATGCGATCGCAAGTGCAAACGCGAGTCAAAGATTTGCTCAAACAAATACACGATGTTACCGATAAACCCATCGGCATTGGTTTTGGTATCTCAGATGCCAAACAAGCACGTCAAATCAGAGATTGGGGCGCAGATGCCGTCATCGTCGGGAGTGCCTTTGTGAAGCGTTTGGCAATGGGTGGAGAAGAAGGATTGCAGGGAATCGAGCAATTATGTCGCGAGTTGAAAGATGCGATTTCTGTGGAGTTATCAGCAATAGAGTAGAAACGCGATATATCGCGTCTGTACATCAGTTATCTAGTTTTGTAGCATGGGATAGTTTAGCGTAACCCATGAATAACTACTCTCAATCAATCGCAGTAAACCAGAAATTGTAGGGACGCATGGCGTGCGCCCAAATAAAATCCAAAATCAAACTACTCATGGTCAACATTCAAGACATTAATTCTAAAATCATACCCAATGTTACACGCCCGGATTCTTTCGGTCGCTTTGGACAGTTTGGCGGTAAATACGTACCCGAAACTTTAATGCCTGCCCTAGCAGAGCTAGAAACAGCCTACGCGCAATATCGCCACGATTCTGATTTTCAAGAAGAATTAAAAGCATTATTGCGAGATTATGTAGGCAGACCCAGCCCCCTCTATTTCGCCGAACGTCTAACGGCTCATTACGCCAAACCAGACGGAACGGGAGCGCAAATTTACCTCAAACGAGAGGATTTAAACCATACAGGCGCACACAAAATCAATAATGCCCTCGCTCAAGTATTACTCGCCAAACGCATGGGCAAAAAGCGCATCATTGCTGAAACGGGTGCAGGACAACATGGAGTTGCAACAGCAACAGTTTGCGCTCGTTTTGGGTTGGAATGCGTCATCTATATGGGCACTCAAGATATGGAAAGGCAGAAGTTAAATGTCTTTCGCATGAAGTTATTAGGTGCAACGGTTTCCCCCGTCGAAGCGGGAACGGGAACCCTTAAAGATGCCACTAGCGAAGCGATTCGAGATTGGGTGACAAATGTAGAAACCACTCATTACATCCTTGGTTCGGTAGCGGGGCCGCATCCCTATCCGATGATGGTAAGAGATTTTCATGCCATTATCGGACAAGAAACTCGTTTTCAGGCACAAGAAAAATGGAATGGTTTGCCCGATATTTTATTAGCTTGTGTTGGTGGCGGTTCCAATGCGATCGGACTTTTTCATGAATTTGTCAACGAACCTGGCGTACGACTGATTGGAATAGAAGCCGCAGGAGAAGGCGTAGACACCGAAAAACACGCTGCTACTTTAACTTATGGTCGCATCGGAGTATTACACGGTGCAATGAGCTATCTATTACAAGATGATGACGGTCACTTAATGCCAGTAGCGAAAAGGTTCAAGCGGCACTTGGTGAGGTCGGTATTACCTTTATCTTTGCTCCTGGTTGGCATCCTGCCTTAAAAGCAGTGGCATCACTACGCAAAGAGTTGAAAATTCGCACGATTTTTAATCTTCTCGGCCCTTTGGTAAACCCCTTACAACCTACAGGACAAGTATTAGGAGTATGCGATTGCACTTTGGTAGACAAATTTGCACAAGCACTCTGTCAGCTAGGGTTGCATCGTGCCATTGTCGTCCACGGACGAGAACAACTCGACGAAGCAGGGTTAGCAGATGTTAACGATTTAGCCATTATTAGTGAGGGAAAAGTAAATGCGATCGCGCTTTCTGCTCAAGATCTCGGTATTAATCCCGCTCCCACGTCTGCGCTAAAAGGTGGGAACGTTCAAGAAAATGCCCAAATCCTCAAAGAAGTCCTTCAAGGTGGCGGTACACAAGCACAGCGAGATGTTGTTGCCTTAAATGCCGCATTAGCTTTCTTTGTCGGCGAAGCTATCCCAGGAGAAAGTAACATTGAAACCTTTAGCAAAGGTGTATCTCTAGCTCAAATCATTCTCTCAAGCGGCGAACCTTGGAAAAAACTCGAACAATTAGCCCAGTTTTTAAGCAATTAGGCTCTAGGAAATTTTTTTGAACTTTGTTTCATACGCGAAATTACCCTACGGGAACCCAATGTCGGGGAACGCATCTCTAACATGAACTTTGAACTCTTAAAACCATGATTATTGTCATCAAAAGCGAAACCCCACAAGAAGAAATTACTCGCATTAACCAAGAGCTAATTAATACCTGGAGAGTAACCCCAGAAGCAATTCCAGGAAAACACAAAACAGTCATTGGTATGATTGGCGATACCATTGATATCGATCCACTACTAATTCAAGAAATAAGTCCTTGGATCGAACAGGTTTTAAGAATTGAGAAACCTTTCAAACGAGTTAGTCGCGAATATCGTCACGGACAAGCAAGCGAGATTACTGTCCCCACTCCCAACGGCGATGTTTGTTTTAGCGAACATCATCCCATTGTAATAATGGCGGGGCCTTGTTCTGTGGAAAGCGAAGAGGCGATTGTTTACACTGCTAAGCGCGTTAAGGCAGCAGGGGTAAAGTTCCTTAGAGGAGGTGCTTATAAACCTCGAACCTCTCCTTATGCCTTTCAAGGTCATGGCGAGAGTGCTTTAGATATGTTGGCAATGGCACGGGAAGCAACTGGACTGGGAATTGTCACCGAGGTTATGGATACTGCCGATTTGGATGGAGTCGCTGAAGTTGCCGATATTATTCAGGTTGGGGCCCGTAATATGCAAAATTTCGCTCTTTTGAAGAAAGTTGGCGCACAAGATAAGCCAGTTTTGCTCAAGCGCGGGATTTCTGCCACTATCGATGAATGGTTGATGGCGGCTGAGTATATACTGGCAGGTGGCAATCCTAATGTAATTTTGTGCGAACGGGGAATACGTGGCTTTGATAGTCAGTATACTCGCAACACCTTAGATCTATCAGTCGTACCCGTTTTACGATCGCTCACTCATCTTCCCATCGCGATCGATCCCAGTCACGGTACGGGGAAATCTCAGTGGGTTCCTACTATGTCCAAAGCTGCGATCGCAGTTGGAACAGATGCTCTCATGATAGAAGTTCACCCCAACCCCGCTAAGGCACTCTCAGACGGCCCACAATCCCTCACTCCCGAACAATTCGATCGCTTGTCCTTAGAAATGTCCGTCATCGGAAAAGCTGTTAATCGCTGGGAAAGTCCTGTAATTAGTAGTTTAGGAGTTCAGTAGAGACGCGTTCCCCGACATTGGGTTCCCGTAGGGTAATTTCGCGTCTTTACAGGAGTTCAGTATTTTAGGAGAAGAAGAGAAAAGTAGTAAATATTCTCCCTTGTTTCCAAAAGTCCTCCCACACTCCCCACACTCCCATTGTCTCCCTTTCCCCAGTCACCAATCACCATTCACTAATCCCCTATGCTTCAACAAATCGATCGCGAGTTAATTGAGTTATTAGGCAAAAAAATCTCGCTTTTAAGAGAATTAAATTGTCAAAATTTAATTGAGCAAAGCGAAGCCGAACTACTGAAACAATTTAATGTACCGGAGTTTGTTTGGAAAAATTTAACCCTCAGTTGTGCGGCGGCGAGTACCCTTACTCATCCACCCTTAACTAAACCCCGAAAGGTTACAATTATTGGCGGTCGCGGTAAAATGGGGCGTTTTTTTGTCGAGCAACTTACGACCGCCGGACATCAGGTAAATATTCTCGAACAAGATGACTGGAATGATGCACCTGAATTGTTGGGAAAAGCGGATTTTGTCTTAATTTGCGTTCCTATCGAACATACATTAAATGCGATCGCAAAAGCTTCTTCTTATCTATCTCCATCAACGGTACTAGCTGATATTTCTAGTATTAAAAGGAATATTGTCTCAGTCATGCTGGAATCCCATTCAGGTGCAGTTTTGAGCTTACATCCGATGTTTGGACCGAGTGTAGGCTCGTTTCTCGCTCAAAATGTTATCGTCTGTCCGGGTCGCAATCTAGAAGCAGGTCGATGGTTTCTTGACTTAATCGAAAGTAGAGGTGGCAAACTCGTTTTTTGTACGCCGCAAGAGCATGACAAAATGACGATCGATGTGCAAGCTATTCGACATTTTATCACCTTTAGTTTAGGCGTTTTTCTCGCAAAAGAAGAAATTAATACGAAAAAAAAGCTCGAATTTACGACTTCTCTCTATCGCTTACAACTCGACATGGTTAATCGTTTATTTGCTTGCGATGGCTCTTTGTATCTAGATTTAATGCTTTGCGATCGCGATCGCCGTCAAGCTATTACTAGATTAGCTAGTATTTATAGTCGTCTAGCTGAGTTAATCGCACAACAAGATCGAGAGGCATTGAAAGAAGAATTTGATACAACTCGCTATTTTTTTGATTTGCAAAGTGCGAATGATTTAATAGAAAGTGATTATGTTATCGAAAGTTTAAGTATTTTTTTGGCAACGCGCAAAGCCAATCGTGCTATTGACTCAAACAGCAAAACTATAGCAGCTTAAACATTTAAAAAATAAATTTTATTCTTCTTGGTAGCCGCTTTATTTTTTAATATGCAATTAACATCTTTAATAAAAATGACAGATGCGAATTCAAGCGATCAGTCAAAAAAAATAATAAACCATATTTTTATGGCAAATTCTGGCTGGAAAATTGTCTATAATATTGGCGATCGCTATTTTATCGAAGATATTATTGCCTATGTTTTTATCCATAGCGGTAATTCTTACGAACTTATTCCTTTGACCTTACCAGACATACATCTTTGCCAACCACTTCATGAATATATGCTCAAAGATGGTTATGTAGGTTTAATCGACCCACAAAATGAATTAATCATCAACGATTACTTAGAAGAAAATCAAAAAAATATTAATCTCGAAAAAATTAAAGAAGCTTTAAATAAAAATCGCTTTAAATTAGAATGAATTTAATAAGCTGTAACGCTTTTAAATAACTGATTACAACGAGGCAGCCGACAACAGGGAACCGACGCGCATACTCTGCAAGTGGTAGCAAACCAGGAAGAGCATCGTAGGGAATAGTAAAGAGATTAAGGTAGTTTTGGCTAATTATAAGAAGAAGTTCAAATTTGTCTAAGCATATTTATTCAAAATTACAAACTTCCATTATTTATTACTTCTTACTTTCGATTTCCAACTTTTTTTAGATTGTTTTCTCTCCAAGCTTTCGGCGTGGTTCCTTGGTATTGGCGAAATTGACGAAAGAAATAACTTGCATTAAGATAACCAACAGAATTGGCAATTTGTTCTATTGACCAGTCAGTTTCTAATAGCAAAGAACGTGCTGCTACCATACGACGTTCGACGATCCAAGCGTTAATCGTTCGTCCTGTCTCGTGCTTGACTCGATTAGTTAAGTAAGCAGGGGAATAACCAATCGCTTGCGCTACATCAGATAAAGTAATCTCACGATTATAATTCGCTTCAATGTAATCAAAAACATCTTGTAACTCGGCAATAGCTGGAAAAATTCCCGGCTCGTTTTCTTCAATAATAGGCTCGGTTTCAGGAAAACTTGATGTTGTTTGATATTTAGCTGCAAAACAACACTCTAACATAGTTTGTCTTTCTAATCTCGCTGATACTGCTGCTAGTAGCTGTTCTGCTGTGAATGGTTTAGTTAAAAAATCATCTGCACCTAATTCCATTCCTTTACGATGCTCGATTTTTGTTGCCATCGCTGTCAGAAAAATAAGCGGAATATAAGCAGTAGTTGGGTCTTTGCGAAGTTGAGATAAAACCTCATAACCGTTTACCTGTGGCATAAAAATATCACACAAGATGAGATCTGGTAAATAGTTTTTAGCTTGCTGAATGCCCATAACGCCATCTTCAGCACTAATAGTTTGAAAACCCTCAGATTCAAGACAATCTTGAAATAAACGTCGATTGACGCGATCGTCTTCAATCAATAGAATTTTACTCATGATTACTCAAAACCTCACATAAGTAGATTACACAACAATCTTTTTGAGCTTAATAAAGTTTGACAGAACAATATTAATTTCTAGAAATAAAACTGTATACTTCCAAACAATTTTATTAAAATTGTTAGAGGATTAGCATCTGCTTTAATACGAGATTGTAGCTAGTACGCTTTTAACTTAATTTTTATAGGCTTTTTTATCAATCAATCTTTAGGCTGATTTTTTTAAGAGTTTGTATCTTTTTTTACGTTGCTTTGAAATTGAGCGATAACCTAGCGATCGCAACTGCTTTTTTATATTGATTTATTTTTAAGTAATATTGTATATTAAAAAAATCAACAATCGTCAAAGCTTCATGGTTGATGTTTAAAACTTGTGCTAGTTGACATTTATGGAACTTTATTCTATGCGATCGCAAGAAGAAGAAGCACTATTATCTGCATTTATCGTCAACTTGATAAACGAGGTCGCTTTTTGTGTAAAAGAAGATTCTAGTTTTATTTACGCTGACGATAAAACTTGCGATTTACTGGAATATTCTGAACAAGAATTATTATTACTAAGGCTCTTAGATGTAGCAGTCGATCTTTCATTAGAAACGTGGTTAAAACAATGGCAATTGAGTCAGCAAAATGGCTCTACGAAGTTTCAATGTCGCTTGCAAACTAAGAATCAAAAAATATTTTTAACAGAGATGACATTCATTTCTGCGAAAAATCAAGAATGCGAGTTTATTTGTGTATCCATCGATAGATTATCTCAAGAAATTCTTAATAATCAAAAAATTTTTCCTAAATTTAGCGATTTGACTTTAGATCGAAAAATTTCTTTGATATCGAGTAATTTTGATTTTGCTGCCTGTGGCTTAATTACAGTTAACCTTCAAGGAGAAATCCTAAACTACAATCAAAAATTTGTAAAAATGTGGCAGATTCCAGAATCGCTTGCTTCATCGATAAATTCTCAAGAATGCCAAAACTTTTTTACGAATCAACTGAAAACCTTACTTCTGAGGCTCGACTTTTTTGGGAGACATCGAGCGATCTTACCCAGGAAAGTAGCGATATCCTTGAATTAAATGATGGACGAGTCTTTGCACGATATGCCAAACCACAGCGACGTGATAAGGAGATTATCGGTAGAGTTTGGAGTATTTGGGATATCACTGAGATTAAGCAGCTAATTAAAGAAACCGAATCAATTAGAATCCAAGAAGAAAGCGATTCTATTGCAGAAACATCTTATGACGCTGTAGAAGAAGCAAAAGCGCTCAGCGAACTGAGAACGCGGTTTCTCTCGACAATGTGTCATCAATTTCGCTCTTTTTTGAATATTATTTCTTTTTCTAGCAGTTTACTCAGACGTAATGTAAACCGAGAAACCGAAACCCAAAAGCTCCCTTATCTCGATAATATTCAAACTGCTGTCGAACAAATAGGTACCCTTTTAGATAAACTTCTTTTTTGGGTCAATCAGAAGTTGGTAGATTGAAATTTGAACCCCAACCAACTGAAATTGCTAGGTTTTGCCGCGATTTAACGATCCAAGTCGAAGCGATAAGTCATAGCAAACAACAAACCATCGATTTTATTTGTCATGACAATTTACAAACTGCTTGTGTAGATAGAGATTTACTCGAACATGCGATTATCAACTTGCTCTCTAACGCCATCAAATATACCCCCAAAAACGGCAGAATTGAATTTAAACTGTTTAATGAAGACAAAAAATTAATTTTCTGATTAAGGATACAGGGTAGGTATTTCAAAAATAGAACAGCAACGAATTTTTGAACCATTTTATCGCGGCAGCAATATCGACGATACATCAGGAATGGGACTGGGATTAACCATTGCCAAAAACCTTATTACCCTTCACGGCGGTCAAATTCAGGTGGAAAGTCAAGAGGGAGTAGGGACGACATTTACCGTTACAATCCCTGTTTAGCAGTTAAAGCAGTTTGGACGGATAGTAGAGATATATTTTCTAATTTATTGACGTACTCCCACCATCAACAAAAGCGCTGTGATGGGGGATTCTTGAAGGATGTTAACCCTTGCTGGCTGCGTCAAACAGACCCTACTTACTCGGAGGAAAACCTCTTTGTAATTACTTTTAAGACCAATGTTTAAACTTCCATTTGCATCAGCATTAATCAAATGACCAGATTTTGTCTTATACAATCCGCGTTTAATCCGTCTACCAGAAAACTTAGGTTGAAAAGGATTATCTGCGTTGTAAACAGGCAGCACGTCTCGGTCGAGGCTAGATGCAATGGATGTATAGGACTCTTCTTGAGAGACGTAGTTCAACCCCATTCGAGAGCAGAGGCTTTCCAGCTTGGCTCGAAGAGTAAAGATTGGCATTTGAACAAAGCTCTGATTGTTGCGTTTACCCAGATTAATTGCTTGCTTCAGAGTTGGGTTGTAGCCCACAACAATCGTTCCAATCTTTCTACTAATACAAAATTCGACTATATATCTAGCAGCTTTATTAAGGTAATCATTGACTTGGTTTTTACGTCGATAAGACAACCAAGCTTCAAGTTCTCTTTTTCAGTTTTATTCAGTTTCAGACGAACTGTTTGAGTCAACAACATTTAACGACCCCGCTAGATATCTGTTATTTTAGCGGAAACCTAGTTTTTGGGAAACATATTCAGAGGCGCGCATTCCCCTCGCCGCCCTTGCCTGTCGGCTGTAACGGGAGTCCCCTGCGCGAAGATAGATGGCTTAAACTAAGAGGATATCTGAAAAGTCAAAAGTTATGGGTTCGCGATCGCTACGATAACCTGTCAATAGCAAAAAACGACAGACAAGATGACTCATAATTGTAATAAACTGCTCGCAGGTGCGATCGCTTCATCTGATAGGCTTCAATTCGCTACGAACTTGTGAAATTCTGTACTTAGTTGTTTCGCTAGAACCTGGACGTGAGGTTCAGTCGTCATCGTAATGTGGTCGCCTGGGAGCGAATAAATTTTCACAGGTACAGAAGAAAACTGGCTCCAGCCCCAAGTAGACCGATCTAAAATTTCGGAATTCATGAAGTCACAGGAAGCTGAAGGGCGGTCTTTAGAGGTTGCCTTAAGAGCTTGAACACCCAGTTCATTCTTTGACGGCAGGGTTTCTCTGACACCAATATTTTCATCAAAATTAATTTCGCTAGCGCGAAAGAGGATTATTTGAGTCGGGTAAATCTTCTGTGGTAACTCATAATGAGCTTGACAGTTAGCTCGATAAACTTCTACTAAACCACGAATTTGTGTTATCCCAGCATCAGGAGGCAACAAGTTAACCATTTGCAACCGCTCTTTGAAGTAGTTCAATTGTGCGGTCGGTTCGAGAGACTGAAGAATCTCGTCAGAGATCTCTAACTTTTCTCCTAATAAGCGTTCAACTACTCTAGCAATTTGGACTAGCCAGGTAGCATCATCCCAATCAATACCTATCGGCTTGTCAGTAGAAAGCGGTGCGGGGGCATCTAGAATGGCGAGTAAAGCTACTTCATGTCCAGACGATCGCAACTGTTGAGCCATTTCAAAAGCCACCTTAGCACCAAAGGAATGACCTCCTAGAAAATATGGGCCTTGAGGTTGAACGGTTTGTATCGCTTTAATGTAGTAGGTAGCTATATCCTTAACTTGAGTGAAAGGCTCTGAATTCCCATCTAATCCAAGCGATTGCAGTCCGTAAAATGGTTGGTCTGAACCTAAGTGACGCGCTAAATGAGCAAGGTAAATGACGTTACCACCTGCTCCAGGCACGCAAAAGAAAGGCGGTTTTGAGCCACCCGGTTGAATTGATACCAAAGGAGTCCAAGACAAAGAATCTGTTTGCTGGCGCAACAAACTCGCTAGCTGTTCGATGGTTGGATGTTGAAAAAGCATCGCTAGGGAAAGATTTTTCCCGAACTGCTGCTCGATCTGAGCCATTAAGCGAACCGACAAAAGGGAGTGACCGCCGAGATCGAAGAAATTATCGCGGACTCCGATTGATTGAATGCCTAAAACTTCTGACCAAATTTGGGATAATTGCCATTCTAAGCGATCGCGGGGAGCAACAAAGGAAGATCGCTCGCCATCTTCAGGAGCGGGCAAGGCAAATCTGTCTATTTTACCGTTAGGCGTTAAGGGTAGAGCCGACAGCATGACAAACTCTGAAGGAACCATGTATTCGGGCAGAGTCTGTTGCAGAAAACTACGCAACTTGGGTATTAGTTGACTGGTTAAGTTATTTAGCAGGGGGTTGTTAGCATAAGCACTCCAAGGTTTGGCTGGGGGGGTTATTGATGCGATCGCTCTAGGACGATTAACTAAAGACAGATTTTGCTCGAAGATCGCTTCGTAGAAACCAGCCTCACTATTATTTAAAGTAATGTAGACAGTGTAGGGGAATTCTTGTCCCAAATTCCATAATTCCTCTGGGTCTACTCCATCGTTGGGTCTATTTTTTAAAGCAGAGCGCAGTTGACTTACTGTCACTATTTCTTCGTTGTCTAGTAAGTCTACAAGCTCAACCGCTTCTATTACACGAGCATCGGGTATGTTTTTGATGGCGAGAATTTCTGGCAAGGTTTCCCTCAGAAGTTGACGGACAGCAGATATGGTTAGGCGATCTTTTTGCCAGTTCATCCACTCAGAGGTGATTTTAAGGGGAGCAATTCCTACATGAAGAATTACATCGTAGCGAAATCGAGTTAATTCATTGCGATCGCGACCTCGTTTGGGTAGAATTTGAACGCCAGTAATTTTTGGAAAGCGCTGGGCGATCGCGATAAAAAAGCCTGGATCGATTACCAATTCTTCCTCTTGAGCTACCCGTTTTTGCACGCGCTGCCGCAATTGCTCTACAGATAAAGTTGCTGCCGATTTTTCTAGCTCGACAGAGGCGTAGTAAGCTCCTAGTAAAGGCAAACTCCGTACATCTCCGATAAAAATGCAGCCTTCCGTCATTACATTTAAACTACCTTCCAAAACCCGCAATAAATAGTCAACGCTAGGAAAATACTGCACCACCGAGTTAAGAATTACAGTATCAAAAGCTTCCGCATCTATTGTCTCAAAGTCATCTGCCATCCTTTGGAAAAGAGTTACACGATCTAACCCCTGCACAGATTTCTTAAGTTGCTGCAAATAATTTATGGCCCAGGCAGAATAGTCTGTACCCCAATACTTACTACAGTGGGGAGCAATCCTCGACAGTAATAAACCTGTCCCGCAACCAATTTCTAATACTCGTTTTGGTTGTAGCTGTAAAATCCGCTCTACAGTATTTTCTACCCATTCGCGCATCTCCTCCTCTGGAATAGGCTGACCTGTATAACTACTATTCCAGCCGATAATATTGAAGGATAAATCTTGATGAGTAGGAGACTGGCTATAGGTTTGTTCGTAAAGTTTTTGCCAATGGGAAAGATGTTCTGCTTGCGACCGATTTATCCGAGCATTTTCGCTTCCATTTGTGTTTGGAACTACATAAGCGACAATACGTTTATTGTTAAATTGGTCTTCGCGGAGCATAACTACAGCCTTTTGCACGGCAGAATGTTGAAGCAGTACAGATTCAATTTCGCCTAGTTCAATGCGGAAGCCACGTAGTTTTACCTGATTATCTATCCTTCCCAGAAATTCAATGTTACCGTCGCTTAGATAGCGAGCGCGATCGCCTGTTTTATATAATCTTGAACGAGCGAATGGGTTGGGAATAAATTTTTCTGCTGTCAATTCTGGACGGTTTAAATAACCTCGCGCTAAACTATCTCCAGCAATGTGTAGTTCGCCCGCTACACCGATTGGGACGGGTTGGAGATAGCTATCTAAAATATAAACTTGCGTATTGTCAATTGGGCGACCGATGGGAGGCAGAGGAAGAGCTTGCTTAGATGACATCGCGCTTGTGACTTCTTCAATAAGCCCAGAAGTTGTCACTACAGTGTTTTCGGTGGGCCCATAATTATTAATTACTTTAAAGGGAAGTGAAGCTGAGGGGTAATAATGCAGGCGATCGCCACCAACTAGCAAAAATTTTAAAGCGATATTTTCCGACCATTTTAGAGCTAATAATTCTTCAGCTAAAGGCGTGGGCAAAAAGGCGATCGATATTTCTTTTGATACTAACCAGTTTTGTAGTTGTAATGGCGAACTAAGTAATTCGGGCTTGACTAGGTAAATACTTGCTCCTGCTGCCAGATAAGGCCATATTTCCCAGACGGAAGCATCGAATGCTGTTTTTGCTAACTGAGTCGCTCGGTCTAATGAATTAATTTCAAAAGCGCGTTGATGCCAAAAAACTAAATTGAGCAGATTTTTATGAGCGACTAAAACTCCTTTAGGATTACCTGTAGATCCCGAAGTGTAAATTACATAGGCTAAATTAAAGGCTGCGATCCCACTACTTAAATTATCCTCGCTTTGCCGAGAAATTACTTCCCAATCTGTATCTAAATAAACTATATGTGCCTGATGTTCGGGAATGGCTACTAACTTTTGTTGAGTCACTAATACAGACACATCCGAATCTGACAACATATAGGACAAACGTGCTTGAGGATAACTTGGATCTAGCGGCACATAAGCCCCACCTGCTTTGAGAATGCCCAACAGTCCGACAATTAGATCTAATGAGCGATCGACACAAATACCTACTAGCGTTTCTGGTTTTACCCCTAGTGCCTGCAAGTGATGCGCCAGTTGATTAGCTTTTCGGTTCAACTCCTGGTAGGTTAATTGTCCTTCTTCGCACACTACCGCTACTGCATCGGGAGATTTTTCTACCTGTGCCTCAAATAACTGATGAATACATTTATTCTGAGGATAATTTACGGAAGTATGGTTCCATTCTTTTAGAATTTTGTGTTGCTCGATCGCACTCAACAAAGGTAACGAGCAAACGTGCTGTTCGGGGTTAGCAACAACAGCTTGCAGCAAAGTCTGAAAATGCCTTGCTAGGCGGGCGATCGTAGTTTTATTAAATAAATCTGTGTTGTAAACAAAATAGCCACTAAGTCCTTCTGGAACATCCCAAAGGTGAAATTCTAAATCAAATCTTACCGAGCGATAGTCGAACTCCAATAAGTTAATACTCAGGTTTGGTAGACTCAAAGAACTTGTTGGTGCATTCTGGAGAGCAAATACTACCTGAACGAGAGGATTTCGCTCTAAATCGCGATCGGGCTGCAATTCTTCTACTAGCTTCTCAAAGGGTAAATCTTGATGAGCGTAGGCATCTAAAGCTGTTTGCCGCACTTGCTCAAGTAACTCCCCAAAAGTTGGATTATTTTTTAGGTCGATCCGCAGCATTAAGGTATTGACAAAAAAGCCAATTAATGATTCTAATTCGCTGCGGTTGCGATTAGCAATGGGCGAACCGATGACAAGATCGTTTTGGTTGCTATAGCGTGAAAGCAAGATCGCGAAGGCTGCTAGCAGAGTCATAAACAAGGTTGCCCCTGACTGCTGACTTAGGGATTTTAGCTGTTCTGTTAGCTGGGGATCGAGTTGAAATTGTTGAGTGCTACCTCGAAAACTTTGGACGGGAGGACGGGGGCGGTCAGTAGGTAATTCTAAGATCGTCGGTGCGCTTGCTAATTTTTGCTTCCAGTATTTTAGTCGATCGTCTAATACCTCTCTCGTAAGCCATTGTCGCTGCCAATGAGCAAAGTCAGCATATTGTATCGGTAATGGTGGTAGAGGAGAGTTTCCTCCAGAAAAAGCTTCGTAAAGGGCAGATAATTCTCGAATAAATATGCCCATCGACCAGCCATCAGAAACGATGTGGTGCATATTTACGAGCAACACATGAGACTCTTCGCCCAGTTGCAAGAGAGTAACTCGCAGCAAAAGACTTTGTGTTAAATCAAAGGGTTGTTGAGCGAAGGCGATCGCTCTTCGCTCTACCTCAGCAGATTGTTCGATTTTTGGTAAATGCTGTAAGTTTACCAATAGCAGAGGCAAGCTTTGGTTGGGAGAAATAACCTGTATGGGAGAGCCATTGACTACTTTAAAGCTAGTCCGTAGGGCTTCATGACGCTGCACAATTTCATTAAGGGCTTGGTCGAGAGCCTGAATTTGCAGCTTCCCACTTAAATTTACCGCAGTTGGCATATTATACGCGGTACTTGTTTCGAGTTGGTTAAGAAACCACAACCTTTGTTGAGCAAAAGATAAGGGGATATTTTCCGAGCGAGAAACTGGCGCGATCGCTGGAATTTGTAGCCCTTTTTGGCTCTTTTGGGCATCTTCAATTACTTTGCTATATTCCCTAATTGTGGGGGCTTCAAACAAGCTACTGAGGGGTAATTCTAATGAAAAAGTCTGGCGGACGCGAGAGGTAAGCTGGGTAGCTAGTAGGGAATGACCTCCTAGTTCAAAAAAGCGATCGTCGATGCCTACCTGTTTTAATCCCAGAACTTCTGCCCACATTGTCGCGAGGATTTCTTCAGTGGGGGTACGGGGAAGCTCAAATTTAGAAGGCTTTGCCAACGTGAGATGTCCGTTTTGTGTAAAAGCTGTTATCTCTGGCATCGGCAAAGCATGGCGGTCTACTTTGCCGTTGGGTGTTAACGGCAGTGCCTTTAGCGTTACAAAGGCAGAGGGTAGCATATACTGGGGTAGCTTTTCTTTAAGGAAAATTCGCAAATCGCTAAGATTCAGCGATCGCTCTTTTAGCACTATGTAGGCTACTAAGTGTTTATGATGGGAAATTTCCCGAACTAGGACTATTGCTTCATTTACTTGAGGATGTTGAGTGAAAACTGTTTCAATTTCTTCTGGTTCAATACGGAAGCCACGCAGTTTTACTTGACGATCGATTCGTCCCAAAAATTCGATGTTTCCATCGGGTATATATCGCGCCAAATCTCCAGTTTTGTAGAATTTTGAACGATCGAATGGATTAGAAATAAATTTTTCTGCTGTTAAATCTGGACGGTTTAGATAACCTCTGGCTAAACCATCTCCGCCTATATATAACTCTCCGGCTACTCCTACGGGGACTGGTTGCAAATGGCGATCGAGAATGTAAGTTTGCGTGTTAGCGATCGCCCTACCGATAGGAATTGATTTTAGGCTGGAGTCGAGTAGTTGGGGAATTGGGTAACAACAAGTGAAAGTTGTGCTTTCTGTGGGGCCATATCCATTGATAATTTGGGTAGATGGCAAAGATTTTTGGGCGAGTCTCACGCGATCGCTCGAAAGTGCTTCTCCTCCGATTAGTAGCTGCGAAATTCCTGAGAGCGTGTCTGGATCGTCATCAATTACAGCGTTAAATAAAGCGGATGTCAGCCATAAAATAGTAATTTTGTGTTTTTGGAGCGTGTTACTTAACTCTTTAAAGGTCGGAATTTTACCTGGGAAAAGAACGCATTTTGCACCGTGCAGTAAAGCCCCCCAAATCTCAAAGGTAGAAGCATCAAAAGCAATATTCGCTAACTGCAAAAAATTCTGGGACGCATCCAAGCGCACATAATCTACTCCAAACAAGAGACGAACTACACCACGGTGAAGCACCTCTACCCCTTTAGGCTGACCAGTAGAGCCAGAAGTGTACATGACATAAGCCAAATTGTCTGGTTTAACGGTACTGAGTGGATTATTTTCACTCTCACTAGAAATAACACCCCAATCGCTATCGAGTACCAGCAAATGCACTTTAATAGCAGACAATTTCTCTATTAATCGCTGTTGTGTTAACAGTATTCGCACGCCAGTATCTGACAATATATTGGCTAATCTCTCAGTTGGATAAGCTGGGTCGAGCGGTACATAAGCCCCTCCTGCCTTGAGAATCCCCAAAAGCCCTATAATCATTTCTAGAGAGCGATCTATACAAATCCCCACCAATCCTTCTAAACCTACACCTACTTTTTTCAGGTAATGAGCGAGTTGATTGGCACGACAATTTAGCTCTTGGTAGGTAATTTGTTGCTCTTTAAACACCAAAGCTACCGCTTCGGGGTTTTTTTCAACCTGTGCTTCAAATAGCTCATGGATACATCGATCGCATGGGTAATCTACCTTAGTATTATTCCAATCGAACAACTGCTGTCGTTCTTTTTTAGATAGAAACGGTAACTCCCATAGCTGTTGATAAGGATTAGCAATCATCCCTTCCAGCAGGGTTTGAAAATGACCCATCATCCGTTCAATGGTATCGCGATCGAAGCGATCGCACTGGTAAATAATCCGCACCGATAATCCTTCAGCGAGTCCAGCGACAACGGTAAGAGGATAATTCGTTCGCTCATATGCCCGAATAGAACCAATTTCTATGTTGCCCTTCCACTGCTGCAAAGAAGCATCCACTGGATAGTTTTCAAATACCACAAGACTCTCAAATAGGGGTATTTCTCTAGGCACTTCGCTCCATCCTTGAATTTCCACCAAGGAAGTATAGGAATACTGCTCTCGCTCGACCTGCTGCGCTTGTAGTTGCTGTAGCCAAGGTAACAATTCTGTTTGTTGGTACTGTACCCGCACGGGTAAAGTGTTAATAAACAATCCCACCATCAATTCCGCTCCTTTCAAACTCGGCGGGCGACCAGAGACAGTAGTGCCAAATACTACATCTTCCTCACCACTGTAGCGGCTCAGTAGCAGCCCCCAAGCTCCCTGAATCAGCGTGTTGAGCGTGAGATGATGCTGTCGGGCAAAAGATAGAATAACAGTGGTAAACTCGCTGGAAAACTGAAACTGCTGCTCATCATAGCTTTCTAGCTGTGCGCCACTCGTCACCGAACTATTTTTTATTAAAGGCGTAGGAGTTTTAAACCCTTGCAGCGATCGCCGCCAAAAAGTTTCTGCCTGGGCAGTATCCTGTTGCTGCAACCAGACAATATAGTCTCGGTAAGGACGGGGAGTTGGTAAAGATAAATCCTTACCACCTTCAAAAGCTTCATAAAACGCCAAAACTTCTTTGAAAAGAATAGATAAACACCAGCCATCTGTTAGCAGATGATGATGACTCCAGACAAATTGGTAAGTGCGATCGGCTAGCTGAATCAGAGCAAAGCGCATTAGTGGTGCTTTGTCAAGTTCAAATCCAAGGTGGCGATCGCTCTGTAAAAAGACTCTAAACGCGCTTGCTGCTCGCTTAAAGTCAAACTCTTCCAATCATGTTCGCTCCAAGGCAGCTTGACAGTTGAATGCACTACTTGAAGCGGCTTATCTAATTCTTGCCAATGAAATGAGGTTCGCAAAATCGGATGTCTGGCTACTACCCGTACCCAAGCTTGTTTAAACGCCCAGACGTTAAGATTTCCGGTAATTGTGCAGCTTAACTGCTCAAAATACACTTCCGATGACGAATAAAGAGTATGAAACAGCATCCCTTGCTGCATAGTTGAAAGTTCGTAGAGATCGGCAATATTGTCCACAAAACTAATCCTCATCAATCTTTTTGAGTTTGGTCATGAATCGATCGAGTTGTTTTTGGTTCAGTCTGGCTGCGGCAAAGTCTGAAGGAGTATAGCCGCCTGCTGACGGTGACTGACAGTGAGCAATAAGTGCTTGCAAGACTTCTAAAAAACTTTCTGCTAGACGCTCTATTGTTGCTTTTCGATGCACTTTTTCACTATAAATCCAAGAAATTTGCAGCTTTCCAGCAGCGACGATACTATTAATTTCTAGTAAATGTTTGCGCTTTTGAAGAGGGCTACGTGGTTTCCCGGTTGACTCTGGGGCAACACCTAAGAGGGGAGAAGCGGTTAGCATCTGCTCGAATTGTCCGAGATAGTTAAAACTTACTTCAGCAGAAGGCAAGGCTTCCAAACTAGCTTGCGTTTGGCGATCGCTCAGATAGCGCCCAATACCATAGCCAATGCCCCGCTTAGGCACGCGACGCAGTTGTTCTTTAACTGATTTGAGGGCTTCTCCTAAATGCGCTCGCTCTTCTTTTTGCAACCGCATCGGATAGATGCTCGTAAACCAACCAACTGTACGGGACAAATCTAGATCCTCTTCTAGTTCTTCGCGTCCGTGTCCCTCTAAATCAACCAGCAAAGAATTTTCTTTTGTCCACTGGGCAAAGCTTTGCAACAAGGCAGTTAGTAGCACATCATTAATTTGGGTGTTGTAAGCTGATGGCACTTCTTGCAGGAGGGCGCGAGTTTCTTCTTCGCTCAAAGAAACGGTTATTACTGCGGCATCGGCTACGATGTTATTTTCCTTACCCTCTGGGTAGTCTACTGGTAAATTTACCTTCTCGGAGCGAGATTGAGCCAGCCAGTAGTTTAATTCGGCTGCTAGCGTTGGCGATCGCCCGTATGCTTGTAGTCGCCTTGCCCACTCCTGAAAAGAAGTAGTTTTAGGTGGTAATTGAATTGCTCGATCGCGAGCGAGTTGTTGATAAGCTCTAGAAAGATCTTCTAACAAAATTCGCCAAGAAACTCCATCGACAGCTAGATGATGGATAACTATCAATAAACGTCCTGACTTATTTTTACCCAGATGAAACAGGACGACTTGGATTAAACCAGAGGAAAGAGCGAGACTTGTCTGTATTTGAGTAGCTGTTGCTTCTATAGTAGCCCGTTGCTCTTGAGCGGATAGATTAGATAAATCCTCGATCTGCAAAGGCACTGTGGCATCGGGAGCAGCGTTAATTTGTAACCAGCTTTCTTTGGTAGATACAAACTGTAAACGCAAAGCATCGTGATGTTGCAGTAAACTTGCGATCGCGCTTGACAATAACTCTGGCTTGAGATCGGATTCAACTTCTAATAAAACCGCTTGGTTAAAATGGTGTAATTCGGGTAAATTCTGCTCGAAAAACCAGTGCTGGATCGGCGTAAGCGGTACTGAACCCGTAACTAAATCTTGTTTAACAGAGATAGAGTCAGTTGTTTCTACTACAGAAGCTAACTCAGCAATAGTTTGATACTGAAAAATTTGCTTGGGTGTAAGCTGTAAACCTGCCTGGTTAGCCTTAGCAACAATCTGAATGCTGAGAATCGAATCTCCACCCAACTCAAAAAAGTTACGATTAATTCCTACCTGTTCTAATCCCAAAACCTCAGCCCAGATTTCGCTCAGTAATTTTTCTGTAGCGGTACGGGGGGGAACACTGGTTTCGCATTCTTCTTCTAATGGATTTAATGCGGCGAGAGCGCGACGATCTACCTTGCCATTAGGCGTTAGCGGCAGAGAATCTAACGTCACAAAGGTAGATGGCATCATATACTCAGGTAAGTGTTGTTTGAGATAATTCCTGAGAGATTGAGAGCGATCCGATAATGTGTTGAAATTTTGGGGAACAACATAAGCAATAATCCGCTTGTGCCCCAACTGCTCGCTAACGATCGCGATCGCTTCTTGCACATGAGAATTTTTTGCCAACACTGCTTCAATTTCTCCGAGTTCTATACGAAAGCCCCGAATTTTAACTAGATTATCAATGCGATCGAGATATTCTATATTTCCATCAAGGAGATAACGAGCTAGATCCCCAGTTTTATATAATTTTGAACGATTCAAGGAAGCAAAAATAAATTTGGCTTCGGTTAATTCTGGCTGGTTTAAATAACCCTTGGCTAAACCAACACCGCCAATGTGCAGTTCTCCTGGTACTCCTACGGGAACTGGTTGTAAATGGCGATCGAGGATATAAACTTGTGTGTTAGGGAGAGGACGACCAATCGAAGGCTTGGAAATGCGATCGCTACATTCAGCTATAGTTGCACAAACCGTTGATTCAGTGGGCCCATAAGCGTTAAAGAAGCGTCTACCGATTGACCATCGCTTTGCCAGTTCGGCAGAACAGGCTTCTCCCGCAACTATAATCGTTTGTAATGCTGGTAATTCTTCGGTTGGCAAAACGGCTAGTGCTGTTGGTGGAAGAGTAACATGGGTAATTTCCTTCTCCTGCAAAAATTGCTGCAAAGCTGTCCCTGGTAGCAAGGAATCTTGCCTTCCCAGATACAGTCTCGCCCCAGAACATAATGCCATGACAATTTCCCAGACTGAAGCATCAAAACTAAGGGAGGCAAACTGGAGAACGCGGCTATGAGAATTTACTTTAAATAGCTTAATCTGAGCAGTGGCTAGGTTACACAATCCTCGATGCGCCAGGAGAACCCCTTTTGGTGTGCCAGTAGAACCAGAGGTATAGATAATGTAAGCTAAGTTGTCTGGCTTAACAACAGTGTCGATGTTATTACAGTTCTCGCGATCGATTATTTCCCAGTCGGTATCGAGGCGAACTAACTGTGCTTGGTGAAGCGGCAGCAAATTGACTAATCGCTGCTGAGTCAGCAATACTTTTACTCCAGCATCCTTCAACAGATAAGCTAAACGCTCAGTGGGATAAGTTGGATCGAGAGGAACATAAGTTCCCCCCGCTTTGAGAATACCTAGCATTCCGACGATCGCTTCTATTGAACGCTCTACACATAAACCAACCAGCATTTCTGGTTCGACTCCCAACTTTTGTAAGAAATAAGCTAGTTGATTGGCACGAGCATTTAACTCGCGATAGGTGAGATACTGTTTTTCAAATGCGATCGCCACAGCATCAGGCGTTTTTTCTACTTGCGATTCAAATAATTGATGAATACACTGTTGAGGATAATCGACTTGGGTAGCGTTCCACTCTAATAACTGCTGATGCTCTTTTTGAGTAAGCAAGGGCAAGTTAGTTATGGACTCGTCAGGATTCGTGACTATTCCTTCTAATAAAACTTGGAAATGCCCCATCATCCGCTCAATTGTACTCGCCTCAAACAAATCGCAGTTGTATTCCCAAACTCCCTCTAGCCCCGATTCTGTCTCCCTCATGGCTAGGCTAAGATCGAACTTGGCGGTGACGTTTTCGGTTTCTAGCAGACTCCAAGTTAGCCCCGACAGTTTCAGTTCTCCCAATGGCGCATTTTGCAGGGCAAATGTCACCTGAAACAAAGGAGAATGGCTCAGATTGCGTTCTGGTTGGATTTCTTCGACTAGCCTCTCAAATGGCAAGTCCTGATGAGCATAGGCATCTAGCGTTACCTGACGCACTCGCTCAAGAAATTCTCTAAAGCTAGGATTATCTTTAAGATCGAGACGCAGTGCTAGGGTATTGACAAAAAAACCAATTAATGATTCGAGTTCTTGATGGTGGCGGTTGGCGATCGCCGAACCAATAACGAGATCTTCTTGTCGGCTGTAACGAGACAGTAAAATCCCAAAAGCTGCTAGTAAAGTCATAAATAGCGTCGCGTTTGACTGTTGACTCAGTGCCATAAGCTTTTTAGTTAGCTTTTGGCTTAAGGTAAACTTAAAACTACGACCGCGAAGCGTCTGTACGGGTGGGCGTGGACGATCGCTCGGCAACGCTAATAGCGGTGGTATTCCTTGCAGTTGTTGTTTCCAATAATTCAGTTGAGTGTCTAGAACATCTGCTTGCAGATATTGACGCTGCCACGCGGCATAGTCGGTGTATTGAATCGGTAATGGCGGTAAATTCGCTGTTTTTCCAGAGATAATGGCTTCATAGAGTACAGATAACTCCTGCACGAGAATACCCAAAGACCAGCCATCGGCGACAATATGGTGAAGCGTTAATAATAGGATGTGTTCTCGATCGCATAACCGCAACAGTTTGGCTCGCAGCAGAAAATCCTTTTCCAAGTCGAAGGGAGTTTGCGCCTCCTCTGTGACAAGCCGTTGGACAATAGCCGATTCTGGCTCCGACAACTGCTGCAAATCTATTATGGTCAAGGAAAGTACAAAATTAGAGTCGATCGCCTGTACTGGAGTTCCTTCTAGCATCGGGAAACGGGTACGCAGCACTTCATGCCTTTGTCCGATTTTTTGTAGTGCTTCTTCTACGGCGGGAACATTGAGCGAACCCTTGAGACACAAGGCGGCTGGCACATTGTAGACAGAACTCGCTCCTTCTAATCGATCCAAAAACCATAGTCGCTGCTGGGCAAAAGACAGGGGTTCAAGGTAATCCGCCGTCTCACGAGTCCGCGTCGCCAAGGGAGACTCTTTTGCTGAATGACGCTTGCTTGGATTTAGTAATCCTTTCTCAACAGGTTCAATACTACCAACTTTCAGCTTTAAATCTACTTGTTGGCTTAACCCTTCTACTGTGGGAGAGGCAAACAGACAACTAAGGGGTAGTTCTACAGAAAAAGCCGCTCTTACCCGCGAGATGACTTGTGTTGCTAGCAGGGAATGTCCCCCCAACTCAAAAAAGTTATCGTGGATGCTAATCTGGGAAACTTTTAGCACTTCCTGCCAGATGTTGGCAATTTTTCTTTCAATTTCCGTTTGCGGTTGGGTGCGATCGCTACTTGGAGCAACAGTATTTAAAGTAAGTAAGGCTCGATCTATTGCGCCTGTCTCTGTCAAAGGCATTTCCTCAAGTTTAACGAGATCGCAATCGCTTTTCGTCCCGAAGCGATCGCCGAGTGTTAATTTTGTTTCAGTAATCGATGCAGTATTATTGTCAGACGGCTTTGCCTGCTTAGATTGTGTAAAATAAGCCGTTAACTTCTGGAGATTATAAGACTGAGTTTTTAGGTGTTTTCGCAGATTAAAATTACTGCCATCCAAACCGATTAAAAGCTGCGCTTGGTTGTGGTGTAGCCCTGCTAGGAAAGAATTTAACCCCTGTGTAGCATTCACGAGCGAGAAACCGCGAAGTCTTGTTAAATCTTTATGTTGATAACCCCGACTCATCCCCATCTCATCCCACATACTCCAAGCAAAACAGTAGCTTTGCAAAGAAGTTTGGTATTTTTGATATTTAGCAAAGCGATCGATAAAACTATTCGCCGCCGCATAAGCTCCCACATCCGTACCGCCAAAAAAACCATTTACCGAAGAAAAATGAATAAAAATACCGCGATCGCCCAGCAATTGATTCAGCACCCAAGTACCGCTCAGTTTAGGACGAAGCACTGTGGCGATACTCTCTTGTGTTTCTTCTAGTAACAAACGCTCTTGGAAAATCCCCGCTAAATGAATAATGCCATCTAACTCGCTTCCCCAATTACTTTTTGCTCGCTCGACTACTTGTTGTAAAGCATCTCGATCGCAGATATCAACGGCTTCGTAATTAATTTCACCTCCTAGCTGTTCTAAACTTAGATAAGCTTGGATGCGGTCGGCGATCGCATCCGAGTTCTTTAGCTGAGATTTCCAAGTATTTCTGGGTGGTAAAACAGTTCTTCCTACTAACAATAGACGAGCCTGGTAATTCTTGAGCAAGTATTTAGCAATTTCTAGCCCAATACCGCCTAATCCTCCTGTAACAAGATACATTCCTTCGTTTTTGAAAGGAAGTGGTTGTTTTTCTTCAACAGACAAGTCAGCTTTTTCTAAACGGGAAACTAAACGCTGTCCGTTACGGTAGGCAACCTCGCCCTCTTTGAGAGCGCGCATTTCATTCAAGAGCAAAGCGGCATTAACTTCAGGGCGATCGCTCTGAAAATCGACATGGCGACAAACTAACCAGGGCATTTCTTGAGAAATGGTTTTAATCAATCCCAAAATAGGGGCTTTTTGGTAAGCAATCTTGTCCGTTGAATTTACAAACTGTGCGTGGTTAGAAACGACTTGTAAACGTATCGATTTTTTAGAACCCTGTACCTGAGATAGAGCCTGAATTAAATAGAGTAGACTATAAATGCCTCGGATTTGAGCTTCTTCAAGCGCTTCAATACTGCTTAGCTCAACATCGCGATCGTAAGTCCATAAATGCAAAATTTGAGCTACGCAAACACCATCGTTAGCTAAAGATTCAAATAGATACCGATAATGTTCCGATCGATTAGGATTAAGGCAATAGCGATCGCGATCGATTCGAGCAAATTCTGTTCTTGGTTCTACTTGAATATATGAACGATTAGAGCGATTTAATTCTTGACAAAGAAATGTTCCTAATCCTAACGAGTCGAGGAACACTATAGTAGGGGTTAACTCGCTCGGAGTTACCGTTGAGGCTGGCTTTGGCTGCCAAACTTGGCGATAAAACCAATTGGGAAGTGTATTATTATTCTCTAAAAGTAAATCGATCCTTTTAATCAGAGCATCAAATTCACCAGCTAAAAACTGCTTGCTTAATAGCGATCGCTTAATTTTACCAATTGAGGTTTTGGGAATCGATTCTTTTTCCAGAGGTAATAAATAGTCTGGATTAATCCCAATATCCTGTACTACAGTCGTGCGAATTGCTTTAATTAACTGCGCTAGTTTTTCATCGCCAAAAGATGAATTAAAAAAGATCGCCAATCGATCCGTATCCTCAACCCCATCGCGAACAGCAACCGCCGCCGTATAAGAAGCTTCTACACCTTCAATTTCTTCAACTATCGATTCGATTTCATGAGCATAGTAATTAATTCCATTAATAACAATGACATCCTTTTCGCGACCAGTAATAGTCAATTTTCCTTCGCGCAAAAAACCCAGATCGCCAGTATTAAACCAACCATCATCGGTAAAAGCTTCTCGGTCGAGTTCTGGGTTTTGATAGTAACCAGCGGTAACACTTAATCCTTTAACTTGAACCCTACCAATTATTTCTTCTTTTACTATCTGGTTTTGAGCGTCTGCAATTCGCACAGAAAACCCAGGAATCGGGATTCCCAATTCTACATTTTGAATCTCATCTGTGGTTGAATCTAGAGAAAAGTTATGGGAATAAATAACACCAGAACAAGTTTCGGACATTCCCCAGGCGGGATACATAGCAGTAGGGGATAGTCCATAGGGTTTTAATAACTCTAAAAACTTTCTAGCACTTTTAGCCGCGATCGCTTCACCCCCGTTAAGGATAAATCTCATTGAAGATAAATCCCAAACTTTCTGGCTCAATTGTGTAGCACAAGCAGCGATCGCCCCATAAGCAAAGTTAGGTGCCCAAGTAATCGTAGCTCGATAATGCTCGATCCAGTCCAACCATTTGAGAGGCTCCTGTAAAACTAATTCAGTGGGAGCATGAATTTGTTGACAACCGAGATAAACATCTCGAAGATGGAACATTACCAAGCCACCAACATGATCTAAAGGAAACCAATTTAAGGAAACATCTTTACTGGTAAAATTATTCATCCTCGCCGTCGCAGCCGATCTGCTTAAGATACTGCGATGGGTTTGCATTACTGCTTTTGGTACTCCCGTGCTGCCAGAAGTGAGCAGCAAAATGGCGAGATCGTCAGGCTGGCTTAAATGCCAATTTGTGTCGGGTTGGTTGGCTCGTAAATCATCGATCGCTTTTAATCGATTGTCTAATTGCAAGTTTGATTGACGAATCTTACAGCAGTTTTCAGTTGAGTAGACCATAGTTTTGCCCCCTAAATCCCCCAAATCTGGGGGACTTTGAAGC
>JAAUUT010000038.1 GCA_012031035.1 Candidatus Altimarinota bacterium
CACTAGTGACCACTGCTCTGTCGGACATATTGAAACGACCCTCCGAACAAATTAACCATTTACAAAAATTGCGATCGCTTCAACAAATCGCCATAGAAAAAAATTATCCTGCCAGAATTACCGAATTTATTCTCTTACCGTTTGTCGGTCAGGAAGCACCCAAACCTTTACGAAACCGAGTTGGAAGAGATCAACCCATCCTAGAAGATAGCTTAATTTTAACTGCGATCGCGCGTATCTTTCTCGGCAATTGGATTCCTAACCATCAACCCAGTTGGGTCAAGCTGGGGTTAAATGGGGCTACAGAAGCCCTTAGATGGGGCTGTAACGACCTTGGCGGCACCTTAATGGAGGAACACATTACCACGATGGCAGGGGCGTTAGGAGGCACTTGTATGGAAGTAGAAACCCTGCAAGCAGCGATTCAATCTCTCGGTCGTCCCTACCAGCAACGAGGGACTACTTATAATTATGTGATTGGTTAACCGTTGATTAAAGTCGAAAGTCGGAAGTATTGAGATAAGGAAGAATATTGACTACTTTCTTCCTGAACTTCTTCTAATTTTCATAATTTATAATTCATAATTCATAATTTTTAATATCATGCCTACATCTGAGCTATTACTTTTAATTGACGGTCATTCGCTTGCTTTTCGCGCTTATTATGCGTTTGCTATGTCTAAGCAAGGATTGTTGCGCACCTCTACAGGAATTCCTACTAGCGTCTGTTTTGGTTTCTTAAACTCTTTGATGCAAATTATCGAATCGCAACAACCGCAAGCGATCGCGATCGCTTTTGACCGCGCTGAAGCAACTTTTCGTCACGAAGCTGATGCTAACTATAAAGCTAATCGCAAAGAAACGCCAGAAGAGTTTATTCCCGATCTCAAAAATCTTCAAGCGTTATTGTTAGCATTTAATTTTCAAATTGTTACGGCTGCTGGATATGAAGCGGATGATGTTATCGGGACGCTAGCCAAGCAAGCCAGCGAGACGGGATATAATGTTAAGATTGTAACGGGCGATCGCGATCTTTTTCAATTAATCGAACCAGAAAATAATGTTAGAGTTCTTTATATCGATCGCAATTCTGTCAAAAGTTATTCTCCAGGTTATACCGAATTCGATCCCGCAGCCGTCGAAGAAAAGTTAGGCATTTCACCCCATCAAGTCGTCGATTATAAGGCATTATGCGGCGACAAATCCGATAACATCCCAGGCGTTAGAGGAATTGGCGATAAAACCGCCGTCAAACTACTTAATGAATATGGAAGTTTGGAGGCTATTTATGAAAATTTAGATAAAATTCAAGGGGCAGTTAAGAAGAAGTTAGAAGAGGGCAAAAAAGATGCCGAACATTCTCGTCATCTCGCACAAATTGCTTTAAATACTCCTTTGGAAGCCAAGCTAGAAGATTTTAAGTTGCAAGGTTTTGATTTTAATACAGTCAAACCTTTATTAGAAAAATTAGAATTAAAGACTGTTCTTAAAAAACTCGATAAATTACAGCAGAAACTTGGTGGTCGTCTAACGAGTGTTGAATCATTTTCTGAATCGGTTACTACACCTCAACAATTGTCGCTATTCGAGCAAAATAATTCAACCCTAGAAATCCAAACACTTCCAAAAAACTCGGTTGCTATTACTCCTCGAATCATCGATACTCCAGACAAGCTATTTGAATTAGTTAATCTTTTAAACAAACAAAACAATAAACCCGTTGCTTGGGATACGGAAACGACCTCTTTAAATACGCGAGAAGCCAACTTAGTTGGAATTGGTTGCTGTTGGGGAAGCGAACTTACAGAAATGGCTTATATTCCCATAAACCATACTCTAGAAAAACCGCTCAAACAAATAGAAGTTTTAGAGGCATTGCGTCCAATTTTAGAAAGTTCTAACTATCCCAAAATCTTTCACAATACAAAATTCGATCGCACGATTTTAGCTTTTCATGGAATTAAGCTAGCTGGGTTTATTTTTGATACGATGTTAGCAAGTTATGTCCTTCATCCAGAACAAAGTCATAAACTCAGTAAGGTATGCGATCGCTATTTAGATAATATTTGCTCCCAAGATTACGACGATTTAAAACTTCCCAAAGGAAAAACATAGGCGATCTCGATATTCAAACCGTAGCTAATTATTGTGGTATGGATGCCTATGCTACCTTCAGGTTATTCCCTAAACTCACAGAAGCATTAGCCAAAGTTCCAGAACTTAATAAACTGTTATTAGAAATCGAACTTCCCTTAGAACCCGTTTTAGCAGCCATGGAGATGCAAGGAATTCGGATAAATACTGTTTATTTACAAGAACTTTCCGAACAATTAGAAAAAGATTTACAAATCTTAGAACAAGAAGCTTATCAAGCAGCAGGAGAAAAATTTAATTTAGGATCTCCCAAACAATTGAGCGAAATATTATTTGAGAAATTGGGATTAGATCGTAAAAAATCTCGCAAAATTAAAACCGGATATTCTACCGACCATGCAACTTTAGAAAAATTACAAGGCGAACATCTCGTTATCGATAAAATTCTCGACTATCGCACTTTATCGAAACTAAAATCTACCTATGTCGATGCACTTCCAGCCTTAGTTTGTCCAAAAACTCAGCGAGTTCATACCGATTTTAATCAAACCGTAACGGCAACGGGACGGCTATCATCTTCTAATCCCAATTTACAAAATATTCCTATTCGGACGGAATTTTCTCGCAAAATTCGTCAAGCATTCATTCCAGAATCGGGATGGTTATTAGTCTCGGCTGATTATTCGCAAATTGAGCTAAGAATTCTAGCACATTTAAGTCAAGAACCCGTTCTTGTTGAAGCCTATTGTCAAGGAGAAGACGTACATAGCGTTACCGCAAAAATTGTTTTTGATCGCGATGAAATTACGCCTCAAGAACGTAACTTAGGTAAGACAATTAATTTTGGCGTAATCTATGGAATGGGAGCGCAAAGATTCGCTCGTTCTTCAGGATTGAGTGTAGAACTCGGCAAAGATTTTATCGAAAAATATCGACAGAAATACGCGCGAGTTTTTGCTTACTTAGAAAAAATGAAAAAAGAAGCGATCGCCGATGGATATGTTACTACAATTTTTGGAAGACGACGCTATTTTGATTTTGCTAGCGACCATTTAAATAAACTGCGCGGGTGCAATCCAGACGACATTAAATTAAATGAATTAAAACCGAACAATACTGACGCACAACTCTTAAGAGCGGCTGCTAATGCACCCATTCAAGGATCTAGTGCAGATATCATCAAAATTGCGACGATAAAACTGCACCAAATCTTACAAAGCAAACAAGCAAGATTGCTTTTGCAAGTTCACGACGAATTAATCTTTGAAGTCCCATCCGAAGAATGGGAAGAATTGCAACCTCAAATCAAATCCACTATGGAAAATGCAGTAAATTTAAGCGTGCCTTTGGTTGTTGACGTTCGTGCGGGTAAAAATTGGATGGATGCAAAATAAAAAGATAAACAATTATGTTTTCGGAATCGCAGCAATGGCTAATCAATTTTACTATTATCAGAACTGCGATCGCCTACCAATAAAGTATTAACTCTTTTTAATAAAAGATGGGGTTGAATAGGTCGTATTAATAATCATCTATCCCCTGTTGTGACAGCAATCGCCAGTCTAAAGAAGTTATTTGGTCGCTGACTAAAAGAATTTTTATTGATTTAGTTGACGGCATTTGTTTGAGAGTTTTACTAATATGATAAACTTCCGATATGTTGCGATCGACGATCGTTAAAGAAGGTCTAAGCAGATCGATTTGTCCGATCGCGGTATTCCCATCAATCAACCAAACCACTTGATAGTTAGCTGCTGTGAGAAGTTCGCAAATTAAAGTGGCAATTTCTTCATCTCTTTCAATAAGAACGATACTTTTATTTTCAAGAGATAAAGAAGCTTTAACTTTTGAAGCAGGAATGGTTTTGAGTTGACGATGAGATTGGTTGGGTAAGCGAACGGTGAATATAGATCCTTGTCCTACGATTGATTCAACTTCTATGGTTCCTTGATGCAACTCGACTAATTGTTTGGTTAGTGCTAATCCCAATCCCGTTCCGCCGTAAGTTCGCTGAAGGGACTTTTCTAATTGTTGAAATTTTTCAAACAAAAGCGGTAATTGATTTTCTGAAATTCCAATTCCAGTATCTTCTACTTGAAAAATAGCTTGATAATTTTCTCGCCAAACTCTTAAAATAACCGTTCCTTGTGCCGGGGTAAATTTAATGGCATTTTTGAGCAGATGAAAGAGGATTTGTTGGACTCGATCTGGATCGGCAAAAAAGCGATCGCGTTTTTTTTCTACTCGAAAATCAAACTCTAAATTAATCTGTTGATTTTTGGCTTCTCCTTCAATAAATTTGAGGATTTCTCTAGATAGATTTTGCAAAGAGAATTCTTTGATATTTAATAATATTTTTCCAGCTTCTAGTTGCGAAAAATCGAGGAGTTCATTGATTAATTCTAATAGTTTTTTGCCACTATCCTGAATCATTTGTAAATAATGTTGCTGCTTTTCCAGGGGTAGTTTAGAGCCTTTATCAAACCAATGTAATAACGTTCCTGACAATCCAATAACACTTGTTAATGGAGTTCGCAATTCATGACTCATATTGCCGAGAAATTCGCTTTTCGATTGCGTAGCAGCTTGAGCGGCGAGTAAAGTATCGCGAAGTTCTTGAGTTCGTTCGATAACTCGTTGTTCAAAAGACTCTTTTTGCTTTTGAACTTGCGCATATAATTGTGCTTGGTAAATAGCAACGGCTAAATGTTCTCCGATTTGTCTCAAAAAACTTTTTTCACTTTCAAACCATTGGCGATCGCTAAAACACTGATGAGCTATTAGCAATCCCCATAATTTTTCTTCTACTACAATTGGAGCAACTAATTTAGCTTTTACATCATGTTTTGCCAGTAATTCCGCCAAACAAAATGAAGAAGAATAATGCGTCTCTACATTCTCAACAGCAACCACTAATCCACGACGATATTTTTCTTTATAACGTGGAATGTAGGTAAAACAGTCATCTTCTGCTATTAAATTTAAAATTGAAGGAATATTATCGGATGCTCTAGATTCATAAGTAATCCGACCCCAACCTTGAGATGTTTGCTTGAGATCGCGATTAATAGAAATTTCATTTCTAAACTCATAAATCACCAAGCGATCCACTTGGAGATAGTTTCTAACTTCTCGAATCGCCGTTTCTAAAATAACGGATGCTTCTAAACTTTGATGAATCTGAGCAATAACTTGATTGAGAAGTTTTTCTTGTTCTATCTGTTGGTAAAGAGCCTCTTCGACGGGTTGACAAATCGATACGCTAGGGGACGATATTTCTTGCTCTCCTGACGTTTCAGGAAGAAGAATCTCAAAAAGTTTTAGCGTGAAATGCTCTTGAAGTTTAGGATTGTTAACAAATCGCTCGGATAAGATTTTGGGGACGCGATCGCGCAGACGTTTTACCTCTGCTTGTTGTCCGATTTCTTCAGCAAGTCGATTAATAAAATCTGCGATCGCGCGACTATCCCAAGTAATCTCGATCTGATAAGATAAATCTTCGGTTCGGAGCGTTCCTACTAAAAGCGCCCTAAATTGGGGAGAAAATAACAAACAAAATCGTTTTCGATAGCCTCTTTCTAACAGACTTATATTAGCTGCAAAAAGCGCTTCTTCTGTTAAAAAGATACTTTCTTTTCTCCTTCCTGTAGCTATCTGCTTCCATAAAGAACAGAGTTGCTCGTAGGCATTGCTAGACACAGTTCGACGTAAGATGGAAGGCACGGAGTTATCCATTACTGCGATCGCACAGACACTAAAAGCGGCTTTATCTAGAATCGCTTGTCATCATTCACTTTGGGTGGAAACCTAATCTTTTTTAAAGATAAGAAAAATCAATGCACCGAATTACTACTATACCAGGAGGATGGGATGGCGATTCAGAAGGGGTTATTTTTATCGAACAAACTCCCGCTTCTATCGTCCTCCTCACAGCAGCAGATACGGATATTCAAACCCTTGCTGCTTGTCATACGCATTTACCTTCTGACTTTCCAACTGTACGAGTTGTTAATCTCCTGCAACTTCAACAACAACTCGCCATTGATACTTATGCCGATACCATTTTATCGCAAGCAAAAGTGATTATTATCCGCTTACTCGGCGGACGTTCCTATTGGTCGTATGGATTAGAAGTTTTAAAAGAAATTACTCAACAAACAGGCGCTTTTTTGTTTGTTTTACCCGGTGACGACCGTCCAGATCCCGATGCGATCGCTCATTCTAATGTTTCTTTAGCAAACGTCAATCGTTTATGGCGCTATTTGACAGAAGGTGGCATCGAAAATTGGCTGAATGGACTAAAATTTGTTGCTGATGTTTGTCTGGAATATACTTACAATCCCTTACCCCCTCAAATCGTTCCTCGCGTCGGAATTTATCAAAAAAAGGCAAAAGGAATTGAAACAATTTTTAAGATTGGTATTCTTTTTTATCGCGCTCATTATTTAGCGGGAAATATGCTGCCAATTGATGCAATTTGTCAAGCAATACAAGAGAGAAGTTTAGACCCAATTCCCGTCTTTATTTCTTCTTTACGCGATCGCGACGTACAAGAAGAACTATTGACTTATTTCCAACCATCTCCATCGGATTCTATTCAATTACTCCTCAACACGACTAGTTTTTCTTTGGCAAGAATTGGCGACGAAAATGAATCGGAATTCTGGAAGAAATTAAACGTTCCTGTCTTACAAGTTATTTTTAGTAGCACGACAGAAGAGAAGTGGCAATTTAGCGATCGAGGATTAACACCACGAGATGTGGCGATGAATGTGGCGCTTCCAGAAGTAGACGGACGAATTATTACTCGCGCCGTCTCTTTTAAATCCGTTCAAACCTGGAATCGAGCATTAGAAACCGATGTGGTTGTTTATCAACCCAAACGCGATCGCATCGATTTCATTGCCGATTTTGTCCACAATTGTGTACGTTTAAGGCAAACTCCTCCATCCCAAAGAAAAATTGCTCTCATTTTAGCCAACTATCCCAATCGCGATGGCAGGATTGCTAATGGAGTGGGTTTAGATACGCCTGCTAGTTGTATTGAAATACTCAAAGCATTACGAAATTCTGGTTATTTCGTCGGCAACATTCCCGAAAATGGAGATGAATTAATTCACCAATTAACTGCTAGTGTCACCAACGATCTGGAAAGCAACGAACTTCGTCCTATTAACCACGAATTATCCCTAGAAGAATATCAAAAATACTTCTCTACTCTACCCGAAAAAGTACAACAAGAAATTAGCGATCGCTGGGGAGATTTTATCGATGAAAAACAAATTAAAACATCCCAATCCCCATTTCCCATTCCTGGAATCCAATTAGGAAACATCTTTATTGGCATCCAACCATCGCGAGGATACGATCGCGATCCGAGTTTAAACTATCACGCACCCGACTTAGAACCAACACATCATTATTTAGCTTATTACTATTGGTTGCGAGAGAAATTTTTTAGCTCATGCGATCGTTCACATTGGCAAACATGGGAATTTAGAATGGCTACCAGGGAAAAGTCTCGCCCTATCCGATACTTGCTATCCCGAAATCACCTTACAAACTCTTCCTAACTTTTATCCATTTATTGTTAACGATCCAGGCGAAGGTTCGCAAGCAAAACGACGTTCCCACGCCGTCATCATAGATCATCTGACCCCGCCTTTAACTCGCGCCGAACTTTATGGCGACCTAGAAAAATTAGAAACATTAATCGACGAATATTACGAAGCACAAAATCTCGATCCCTCCCGATTAAAAATTATTAGCGATCGCATTACCAAACTCATCGATAAAACCCACCTGGATCGAGACTTAGGAATCGATAAAATAGACCCCAATAGCATCGCCCAATTCCTAACCCTTGCCGATGGCTATTTATGCGAACTAAAAGAAGCTCAAATTCGAGACGGATTGCATATCTTTGGTAAATGTCCCCAGGGAAAACAACTAAGAGATTTAATCGTTGCTATTGCCCGTTCTCCAGGACGCGATCGCCTTGGATTAACCCGCGCGATCGCTCGCGATCTTAACCTTGACTTTGACCCCCTGACTGAAGGAGGACGGGGAGACGGGGAGACGGGGAGACGGGGAGGATTTCAAAAGCAAGTTTCTTCTCTCTCAAAAATCCCCTTTTTAGAAGAAAGATTCAAAAAATGTCGTACACAAGGAGATGCGATCGCAGCTATAGAAGAATACGCATCCGAACTAATAGAAAATCTAATTGCCAATCACCAATCCCCAATCCCCAATCCCCAATCCCCAATCGCCCAAAAAGAACTCGCTTGGATTAAAAACCATCTCCTTCCCGCCCTCCAAAAAACCCCCCAAGAAATAACTAACCTCCTTAACGGATTAGATGGCAAATACGTCCCCGCAGGCGCTTCTGGCGCACCCACCAGAGGAAGACCCGAAGTCCTCCCCACCGGACGAAACTTTTACTCGGTTGATATCCGCGCCATTCCCACCGAAACCGCCTGGGATATCGGACGAAAAGCAGCAGAAGCGCTAATCGAACGCTACGCGCAAGAAAATGGCGAATATCCCAAAACCCTTGCTATCTCTATCTGGGGAACCTCTACCATGCGAACCGGAGGAGATGATGTGGCGCAGGTTCTCGCTTTGCTAGGCGTACAACCCATTTGGGATGGTTCTTCTCGCCGCGTTATAGACTTTGAAATACTTACCCCGTCTGCGTTAGGTCGTCCTCGCGTCGATGTTACGGTTCGGATATCGGGCTTTTTTAGGGACAGTTTTCCTAACATAATAGAATTATTGTACGATGCGATAAATGCAGTGTCAAGCCTAAAAGAAGAAAAAGAAATCAATCCCTTAGCGGCACAAGTCCAAGCAGAAAGGGAATTTTGGGAACAACAAGGAATAGAAAAAGAAACTGCCAAACAGAAAGCTTGCCACAGAATATTCGGTTCAAAACCGGGCGCTTATGGGGCAGGTTTACAGGGATTAATTGAGTCACAAAATTGGAGTAATGATGAAGATTTAGCGCGTGCCTATATTAATTGGAGTTCCTATGCTTATGACAAGCAAGGAATCGGTCGTGCCGCACCCGAAATATTTAAAATGCGCCTACAACAATTACAAGTCGTATTGCACAATCAAGACAATCGAGAACACGACCTTTTAGACTCGGATGACTATTACCAATTCCAAGGAGGATTGACCGCTGCCGTTCGCGCCTTAACGGGCAAAAATCCCCAAACTTACTTTGGTGATAATTCAATCCCAGACAATCCCAGAGTGAGATTATTGCGAGAAGAAATTGCGAGAGTTTATCGTTCTCGCGTCATCAATCCTAAATGGATAGAAGGAGTCATGCGACATGGATATAAAGGGGCATTTGAAATGGCAGCGACCGTAGATTATTTATTTGCTTACGATGCGACGGCTGCTTGCGTAGAAGATTTTATGTATCGAGGCGTAGCTGAAGCGTATTTATTTGACGAAACCGTACAACAATTTATTCAATCTAAAAATCCTTGGGCATTGAGAGATATGGCAGAGAGATTGTTAGAAGCAAATCAAAGAGGTTTGTGGCAATCTGTTGATTTGCAGACCTTAGAAAAATTGAGGGAGATCGTTCATCATGCCGAAGGAATTGTTGAAAGTCGGAATGGATAAAAAATTGTTAGACTTTTTCCGTTCGATTCTCGCCAAATAATCCATTGGGTTTTAAGGTTAAAGCCAAAATAACTAATGCAAAACCAATAATTTCTCGATAGCTACCACCCAGATATCCAGCCGCTAAAGATTCGCCAATGCCGTAAAGCACTCCCGCGATCGCAATTCCCCAAGGACTGTTCAAACCGCCAATAATGGCTGTGGCAAATGCTTTTAGTCCCAGCAGCGTCCCCATACCAGCCGACACATTGTAAATGGGTGCAATTAAAATACCAGCGATTCCGGCTAAAACTGTAGAAAGGGCATAAGAAAAAGCGATCGCGCCTTCAACATTAATGCCCATAATTTTAGCCGTATTGGGGTTTTCGCTAGCAGCAAGAAACGCCTTTCCCCAAAGCGTATGAGTAAACGTAAAACGAATCAAAAATGCGATCGCAAAACAGATAATAGGGGTCAGTAATTCCAGAGGAAAAACACCAAAACCCAAAATATTGATGGGGGTTTGAGCCAGAGGAGAAGGATAGGCGCGGACTTCTTTCCCAAACGTCAACATTGCTAAGTTTTCGATAATAATTCCCACAGCAATCGTGGTTAGCAACCAAGAACTCGAACCATCAACGGCAAAGGGTCGAACTGCTAATCTTTCAATAATTAAGCCAAAAACAGCACAAATTAATAAAGATAATGGAATCGCGATCGCGATCGGCCAGTTCCAAGCGATATTAAATAAATAACAAATAACTGCCCCCAACATCACTGAAGCCCCTTGAGAGAAATTCATCGTGTTGGAGATAGAATAAGTAATCTGAAACCCCAAGGCTACTAAACTATAAACGCTGCCAATCGCAATCCCAGAAACAATAAATTGCTGTAACATTAACTTACTTTACTTTGGCATAACAAAAACATCATTAGCCTGCTTTGCTTTGTATTTCTGTGTTTTGTTGACAAGACGGTCAAGGAGAATTTCTTATGAGTCTTGTAGAAAAAATTGTAGAACAATTCGCCTGTCCCACAGGATTTTGGGGGAATATTGTTGGCTTCATTATGGCACATAGATCGTCAAATCTCGAACGCAATGAGTGGGCAATTTCTCTGCTGAATCTGCAACCCTCCGATCGCGTTTTGGAAATCGGTTTCGGGCCTGGAGTAACAATCCAAAAGATGAGTGAAATTGCGATTGACGGTGTTATTTGGGGGATCGATCGTTCTGAAGTGATGTTTAGGCAAGCTTCAAAAAGAAATCAACGCGCCATTTCGGCTGGAAGAGTGCGACTATTTCTCACTTCGGTATCGCAATTACCCTCTTTCGATAGCCCATTTGACAAGATTCTGGCTGTTAATAATTTTTACTTCTGGGATAACAAGACTGAGGTGCTGAGACGGCTAAGAGAACAGTTGCGCACCGGAGGAATCATAGCCCTCGTTCACCAGCCCAGACTTCCTGGCACTACAGAAGATGATGTGATTGAAGCGGGAGAAAAGTTCTCACGCTATCTGGAAATGGCTGGATTTAAAGATATCCAAGTGGAACGGAAGAGGATGAAACCTGTTTCAACGGTGTACGTACAAGGAAGAAATCTTTAATAGGGAAGACAGCAATTGTTTGTCCGTATCTCGTGGCAGCTAAAGCAACTGCCTGACAGTTTCTCAAACATTCTGTCAAAATTGGAACTGTCTTTACTGCTTAGCTTGGTTGAGATTCATCAACTTTTCTTTTCAACAGGAACGATTTGATTTCCTTCCCAACGCACCATAATATAATCATCTTCAGTTAAAGCATCGTGATTATCGGTTGTAAAAGGCTTATTGTAAGTCTTAATTAATCCTTCGTATTGAGGTAAGTTCAGAAAAGCAGCTTGCAGTTTTTCCCCTTCTGTATTACCTGCTGTCTCGATCGCCTTAGCAACGAGCATCAGTGCGTCATAAGCGTTAGCAATCCCCACGGGAGCGAGAATTTGACTGGGTTCTTTTAGTTGGAATTTTTGATTTAATTTGTTGAGGACTTTTTGACCCGTATCCGATTGCGCGTTAAAAAAACTGTAGGTTTGCATAAATTCCACTCGGCTCGCAATATTTCCTGCTAATTCGGGAAAACGTCCTCCAGAAATTCCCCAGTGAGAAACAATCGGCACATCCCAATTAATACGAGTTAGCGATCGCATGACTTGAGCGGCAGGCGCAGCATTAGCAACCAACATCAAAGCTTCTGCCCCAGCGTTTTTTAGTCGTGTCAGTTGTGCTGTAAGGTCGTTATCCTTTTCATTAAATTTTTCAATACCAGCAATCTCAATGTTGTATTTTGGGGCCCATTCTTCAAACCCTTTTTGATTGGATTCTCCCCAAGGATTATTAATTAGAATTAAACCTACTTTACTAACTTTGTATTTTTCCTTCGCGTATCCCAATAAAAATTTATCAACTAAATTATCGTTAGCCGAAACGCGAAAGGCATAGTTAGGCTCGAAATCATTGCGAGTAATGCCTGTAGCTGCTGCCCAAACTCCCATATAAGGCGTTTTTAATTCGTGAATGACGGGAAGCATGGCTAGAGAAACAGGAGAATCGAGTCCGCCAAAAACGACTGCCACTTTCTCTTGTTCGATTAATTCTCTGGTAACTGCAATTCCTTTAGCTGGAGTGGATTCGTCATCGCGACGAACTAATTTTAACTGTCTTCCCCCTAACACGCCTCCTGCTTCGTTTATTGTATCGATCGCAACTGTTAAACCGCGAGTAATTGCTTCTCCCGATAAAGCTGATTCTCCTGTCAAAGCAGCCACTAAGCCTAATTTGATAGGTTCTCTGTCGTTTTTTTGACCTTCGGTATTCGGTGTAGAAGTTCCTACCTCAGAAGCGCGATTTCTCGAACCACAACTAGCTAATTGAGAAATCGCTATCCCTGCTGTAAAATAGCTAACTCTTTTTAATAAGTCGCGTCTGCGCAGATTATTGTTTTTACCAGTCATGTTTATAATCGATCCTTAAAAAGACTTTCTAAAGAAGAAGTGTTTTTTAGTAATAGCAGTTTATTATCCTGCAAAAATAATAAAACAATCGAAAATATGGCAATAAGTACGACTAGTAAAAATCTTAAAATTACTAATGTTACTTTACCAGGGAAAAAAGGTTATTGGAATGTCGCGATCGCCGATGGGTACATCGCTGAAATTACAACTGCTATAGCTACCTCAGCAGAAACCGAAATTCTTGATGGGAAAGGACAATTACTCATTCCTGGACTAGTAGATGCACATATCCATCTCGATAAAGCTTTATTGCTCGATCGCTATCCTGCTGTTGAGGGAACTTTTAGCGAAGCGCTACAAAAAACGCTGCAAGCCAAACAAGACTATACTATCGCCGATATTCAGACTAGAGCTAGAAAAATAATCGAGAGCGCGATCGCCTTTGGGACGACTGCCATGCGAACTCATGTAGAAGTCGATCCCATTTTACAGCTTAAATCAATGGAAGCATTATTGCCGCTTAAATCAGAATATGACTGGGGAATTACCCTACAGCTAGCCGTTTTTGCTCAAGAAGGAATTACCAATCAACCTGGCACAGAAAGTTTGCTCAGACAAGCAATGCAGATGGGAGGCGATGTTATTGGTTCTGCTCCCTATGTCGATCCTAATCCAGAAAAGAATATTCGTCTTATTTTTGAAATTGCCCAAGAATATAACTGCGATGTTGATTTTCACCTAGATTTTCTCGATGATGACGCACCCTTACTACTCCCCGTTGTCATTGAAGAGACACTCAGGCATAACTGGCACGATCGAGTATGTTTGGGACATATGACCAAATTAGCGGGATTGACTCCGGCGGAGTTAGCTAGCTATATTCCTTCTCTTCAAGAAGCTGGCATCGCTATTTTAGCCTTACCTGCCACCGATCTTTACATGATGGCTCGACAAGATACCCATAACGTCAGACGAGGGGTAGCCCCGATTCATCGACTAGCAGAGTCAGGGATTAAAGTGGGATTAGCTACTAATAATATAAAAAACTTATTTACACCTTTTGGCGATGGAGATGTCTTAAAAATTTGCACTTTATTAGCTCAAGTTTTACAATTAGGTACTCATAAACACCACCAACTTTGTCTCGAATGGTAACTACTAGAGCAGCAAAAGCGATCGGTATTAATGATTATGGAATTGATGTGGGAAAAATTGCCGATCTAGTTTTGCTTGAAGCTAATTCTATTTCCGACGCAATTGGAACGGCCCCCTTAAATAGAACTACGATCAAACGAGGACAAGTCGTCGCTCAAAATCGCCGTTCTGTCAACTTTATGGTAAAAAGTTAATGCGAGAACTAGTCCATAATTTAATTCAAAAATTTTATCCAATCGCGATCGTATTATCTTTAAATATAAAAGCTATTAACTCTCTATCTTTCTAGATGTTAATTTTTATTAACAAGATTGAGTCAAAATTATTTTAAGATTTATAAACGAGATATGTTAACTGTTCTCCATTCCCTAACTTGAAATAGTAATATTTAAACCCGCAATCATTTAATAAAATTCTTGAAATATGTCTGAGCGAGGAAAAGCTTTATTGTTCTATCCTTCTATGCTGCTTTTAATTGCTCTACTAGTAGCAGGATATTCAGGTAATCATTTTAGTTTTTCATTTGGGTTTGGAGTTGATTTTTTATTCGGCAGTATTGCTGTTTTAATTGTTGTTAGCCTCTACGGAATATGGTGGGGAACTATCGCTTCTCTTATCGCAGGTGTTTACACAATTACCCTGTGGCAACATCCCTATGCCTTAATTATTTTCACTTGTGAAACATTATTTATTGCCTGGAGACTGCGCCGAGGAAATCAGAATTTATTATTAATCGATATGATTTTCTGGTTGTTAATTGGGATGCCTTTGGTTTGGTTTTTTTTATGGGAATATTCTTCAAGTCGGAACAATTACAACCCTAATTATTTTAGTCAAACAGCCAGTCAATGGAATTTTTAATGCTTTAGTTGCAAGCCTAATTCTGACTTATAAACCACTATATCGCTGGGCAAATTGTTCTTCTGGGAGAGCAACCGTTTTCTTCGAGCAAATTTTGCTAAACCTTTTAGTCGCTTTTGTTCTCTTTCCTGCTTTAACCTTAATGGTGGTCAATAACCGAGTTGCGATGAAGCACGAACAAAATCAACTAATAGCAGCTTTAGAAACTTCCTCCCAAAATCTTGCAGTCGATCTATTACGATGGCATCAGTCTGGTTTAGCAGCTTTGCGTCAGTTAGCTCAAACAAGTAGCCAAACGAGTATTGTAGTTTCTGGTCAGACGCAACAAAGTATGGAACTAGCTATTAAAAGTCTCCCTCTTTTTCAACGAATCTATATTATTAATGCAAAATTAGAAGCGATCGCCACAGCTTCTCGTCAAGAAGAAACTAGCAGCGATCGCTTAAATTTTTCTCAATTAACTATTCCTAGAGAACCTAAAATATTTGTCATTCCCGATAGAAATAATAATTCCAAGACAACCAAGCCAAAAATCTTGCAAACTTTACCGATTATTCTAAATAATCGCTGGTTAGGAAACATAATTGCTGAATTAAACATAGATTTTATTCAGCAATTATTACAAACCAATAATTATAGTTTGCCATTAAGAAGTACGTTGCTCGATGAAGATAGACTTGTTATTGCTACTACTCATAAAGAACTAAACGAGCAACAAATTTTAAATCGTTATAAAAATGGAGAAATAAATTACATAAAGTCTAAAAATTCAAAGAATAAAGTCTACCATTGGCTTCCATTAATGGAAGGAAAACCTTTAATAGCCCGTTGGAAAGAATCTTTTTACGGAAAAAATCTCCCCATTAATGAAGAAATACCTTTAAATTTATTGATAGAAGCTCCTGCAAATCTTTACATCGATTATTTACAATCACTTTATATCAGAAGTTTAATGCTTCTATTAATAATTGTCTTAGGTTCGATTTTAATTGCTAAATTTATTAGTCGCCTTTTAGTTAAGCCTATTTTAAATCTGGCAACTTTCACTACCAATCTTCCTGACAAACTCTTACGGTATGAAAAAATTGACTTGCCCAAAGTTTCTGTCAAAGAGATGAATATTTTAGCCAAGAATTTTGAGGTGATGTCAGAGACTATAGAACGCAACATTCAGCAGATTCAACAAAACAACCAAGAATTAACGCAAGCCAAAGAAATAGCTGAAACAGCAAACCGCGCTAAAGAACGATTTTAGCTAATATTAGTCACGAATTAAAAACCCCTCTTAATAGTATTATTGGCTATAATAATCTGATAAAAAACAATTTAATACGCTTTAATTCTTTAAATTCTTCTTGTCAATCTGGGTTGACTGAATGGCTGGAAATTGTCAACCAAATGGTAATTATTTATTGTCTTTGATTGATGAAATTCTTGATATTGCCAAAACTAATGCCCAGAAAACACAACTAAGTCCTGCTGTTTTTCATTTTTCATCAAAAATATCATTAAAACAACTTCTATAAAAGCCGAAGAAAAAAATATTACATTTAGATATGAAACTTCAGGTGACTTACCCACTAGTATTTATGCTGATGAGAAGAGATTAAAGCAAATCTTACTTAATTTACTCAATAATGCGGTAAAGTTTACCAATCAAGGGATAATAAAGTTGAAAGTCGAGCGAATAGATAGCCTTTCATCCTCTGGTAGCAATACATTATCTCAAGTAAGTTTGCGCTTTTCTGTCATCGATACTGGAATTGGTATTGACAGTCGAAATATCAGCAAAATTTTTCAACCCTTTGAACAAGTAAACAAATTAGAGAGTGATAATGCTGGTACCGGTTTGGGTTTAGCGATTTGCAAGCAGCTAGTAGAATTAATGGGAGGAAAGCTAGACGTTCAAAGCGAACTGGGTCAAGGTTCAACTTTTTGGTTTGAAGTAGCTTTTCCTGAAATTAAAATAACCTCAGAAATCGAACCAACATCAGTTAGGGAAATTATTGGTTACAGCGGCAAACGACTCACACTTTTAGTTGTAGAAGATAAACAGTCAAGTCTTTCATTACTTATGGATCTGCTTGAGCCTTTGGGTTTTAATATCATGACCGCAGAAAACGGACAGCAGGGATTGCAACTCGCTTGTCAAAATAAACCCGATCTAATTTTGACCGATCTGTTTATGCCTGTTAAAACAGGTTTTACTTTAGTTACAGAACTTCGTCAAGAGATAGATTTTAAACAATTACCCATAATTGCCATCTCAGCTAGCAATTTTGAAGAAATACAAAAACAGAGTTATGCTGCGGGGTGTAATGCTTTTTTAGCCAAACCAATTGATGCGGAAAAGCTATTAAGTTTAATTGGAAAATATTTAGACGTGGAGTGGATATATAGATGCAATGAAGAAGAGCGAAGGTAAAATTGCTAAGCTGTAAACATTTAGGCTGCCATAAAAGTTGGACAGGGGGACAGGGAGACTGGGAGACTGGGGGACTGGGAGAGAGTTTTAAGAAGTCTTTCTTCACTCATTAATAGGAAATCTAGATGTGGAACAGCTTATAAACTTCCTAGATAAGCACGAGCGATCGCAGGATCTTTATTTAATTCATTTGGCGTACCAGTTTTAACAATTTGTCCGGTTTCTAATACATAAATGCGATTAGCTACTGAAAAAGCTAATTGAGCCATTTGATCTACCAATAAAATCGAGATTCCTTCATCGCTCCACGATCGCAAATTTTCGTAGACAGAAGCAACTAATTGTGGTGCTAATCCGAGAGAAGGTTCATCTAAAAGCAAAATTTGCGGTTTCGCCATTAATCCCCGCGCGATCGCTAACATTTGTTGTTCTCCTCCTGAAAGCAAACCAGCTTTGCGATTTTGTAGTTCGCCTAAAGCAGGAAAGCGCTCGAACATAACCTCTATATCTGCTTTTATTCTAGAATCGCGTCGAGAAAATGCACCTAAGCGCAGATTATCGATAACGGTTAGTTGGGTAAATACCTGTCGTCCTTCGGGAATAAGGACAATGCCTTGACTAGCTAGCTGCTGAGGAGATAGCTTATTTAAATTGCGATCGCGAAATAAAACTCGCCCCGATCCCGTGGGAAGTAGTCGAGCAATACTTTTAAGTAAAGTGGTTTTACCCGCACCATTAGCACCAATAACGGCGACTAATTCTCCCTGACGAACTTCAAGAAATATTTGTTGTAAAACTTGTAACTCTCCATATCCTGCTGCCAAGTTTTCAACTGTCAAAATGGGTGGTGTTGAAACAGATACAGGCAAACTGAGATGGCGATTAGTCACTCCTAAATAAGCGGCTAAAACTTGTGAATTGTTCTGTACTTTAGTGGGTGTATCGTTACAAATGACTTTACCGCGATCGAGAACCACAACGCGATCGCTAACCTTCATGACCAAATTGATGTCATGTTCGATGAAAATTACTTTCATTCCTGCCTCTGCAAGACGACGCAGCAACTCGGCCAACCAATCTCGCTGTTGTTGTCCCAATCCGGCGGCGGGTTCATCTAACAATAATACTTGCGGACTAGTCGCTAAGGCGCGAGCAATTTCTACTAAACGGCGATCGCCAAAGATAAGCGATCGGCGCGAGTATGAATATTTCCACGATAACCAACAAAAGCCAGCAGACCAATGATTTTTTTTTCGATAGAAGCTTTTTGCTGTTTATCTTTACCGAGTAAACCTGCAAAGATATTACCCAAGTTGTCGCCAGCACAAGCAACTTTTAAATTATCGAGTACCGAAAGAGAATTAAACAGACGAGTTGTTTGAAAAGTTCGACTCAAACCAGCAGCAACTAAGTCTAGTGTATTTTTATTGGTTAAATTTCGCTCCCCTAAACGAATGCTACCCGATTCGGGAGGATAAAAACCTGTTAAAAGATTGAGTAGAGTTGTTTTACCTGCACCATTCGGCCCAATGACCGAGGTGATTTGATGCGATCGCGCTACTAAATTTACGCTATCTACAGCTTTGATTCCACCAAAACTAATCCCCATATTTTCAACCACCAAGAGGAGATCGTTTTGCTGTTTAACAATCGGTGCTGGCAAATCTTCTAAAGCGATTTCCGGCGGATAAACGGAATCAAAGTTATGAAAATGCTTGACAAAAAAGCTTACTACCCCTTCTGGTGTCAGCCAAAGAGTCAGTAACAGTAAAATGCCAAAAACTAAAAGCTGATATTCAGCAAAATTATGGAGAAATTCTGACAAAAGAACTAAAGCGATCGCGCCGACTAACGAACCTGCGATCGTTCCCAAACCCCCCAGAATAACGACTAACAGAAACAAAATCGAACGATGAAACGTAAAACTATCGGGACTAATAAACCCGACAATCGAAGCAAAGAAAACGCCACCCAACCCCGTAAAAGCAGCAGAGACAGCAAACGCCATCAAGCGAATTTTTAGTACATTTAACCCGATCGCAGTCGCCGCAATTTCATCGTCTCGGACTGCTTGCCAAGCCCTTCCCCAAGCATGACGTTTGAGCGCAGCAAACGCGAATAACGCTAAGATAGCTGCAATCCAAGCTAACAAAACTACATCGCGTAAAGCGGGTTGTAAATTGAACAGCGTAGGCTTGGGAATATTAAAAACCCCACCAAACCCCCCCGTCAAATCCACCCATTCAATTAAAACTCGCTCGATAATGATGCCAAAAGCGACAGTAATCATCGCTAAGTATGGCCCCGTCACCCGCAATGCAGGGGCGGCTAAAGCTATTCCAACCGCCGCAGACGCAACAACAGCTATCCCCGCAGCCAGCCAAAAATTCCATTGCAGCTTAGTCATTGTCAAAGAAGCTGCATAGGCACCAATGGCAAAAAAGCCAGCATGACCGATGGAAACTTGCCCCGACAATCCAGTCAGAACATTTAAACCAACCCCGACCAAAGTTGTTATGGCGATCGTGCCGATAGCGTACAAATAATAAGTATTGGGAGCAAAAAAAATAGCAGCAAAGACAATAGCGATTAATCCGAACCAATAAAGATAGCGCATTAACAATTAAGGGTTCTACACAACAACAGCGTCGATCGCCGATTCTCAAAACCTAAGCTATCGTGTATTTATCCTACATTAATCCGTTTTATTTCTCGCTCAAGCTTTAAAACCCGCATTTATATTGGCGCGATCGCAGGGTATTATCAATTTTTGGAGCGCGTTTTAACCTATTATTAATCATGGCTTAACTTAATGATGATATAGCGTATAAACGCAATGGTACAGATAGGAACCCTGGTTCGGGTTATTTATCCCGATTATGCCGCAGGGATTCTGGGAAGAATTCAAGCTCAAGAAATGTCGGGACGCTGGATAGTCAGGTTAGAAGAAAACCCGCTAGAAGATAGCAACGAAGTGCTTATACTCTCCTTAGAAGAGTCAGATTTTGAAATAATAGACCCAGAGAATTTAATCCCTCATTCGTAATTTTTAACCGTTTCTGGAACGTTTACCCCAGAAATCTTGGCGATCGCCCTAAGATTTTGAGTGCGAATCAATTCAGTAAAATTTAAACTGGGACGACCTTCGATTTCGGCAACAGTTTCTATAGCAGATAATAAATTTTGTGAGGCTTCTGCTTCCGTGTAGCCGCGTCTGAGAGCAACTTTAATCGCGGCTTCATCTGCCTCTAATTCTCGTTGAACGCTACGATTGCTGCGCCAAATTTGGTTAGCTGCGATCGCGGTTAATCCTCCAGCAACGATAATCCCGACAGCATCTACCTGTATCGATTCTATAACCGTGCCTGCCAGACCTGCTAGTACAATTCCTTGGTAAATATCGAGTTTAAACCATTTAACGCTGGTTAAACTACTAACTGTTCTAAGAATGAGTAAATCCCGTTGGGGTCTAGACAACCGCCGCCACAAATCGAAATTAATATTAATTGGTCGGCTGTCTCGATTCCAAGGCATCGGAAATGACGTATCTATTACTTTTGACTGCTGGGGTTTACTGACTATCTTAGTCAGCATTCGTCCCGATGCAGGCATGACATCTAGTAAGCGACTTATTTCAGACTCTACACTCATGCTTTTTGCGGTCTGTTAGATCGATTAGCCATTGCATTTATCGATCGCTAGTATAGTGCGTTTCTGAGTTAATTTCTTTTTCTAAGCAAGTTTCCAGTAATTGAATTTGATACAAATACCAAAAACGTTGAACTTCCCAGATAGATTCTGGGTAATCTTCGCCGATTGGTTGATTGAGGTATTGCCAAACCGCTTTAGAAACCAGTTGAATTTTCCGAGTCATCGATGCCAAATCTCCTAAACAAATTTTTTAATTGCTTGCTTGTAATTATTAATTTGCCAGATCTGCACCTAAATTTCTTGGTGAAAAATGCGGAACTTTTGAAACGGTTTTTTTTTGTTTTCAGTATTTTCCCTGAGTTCAAAATGCACAAAAGACTTGAAGGCAAGGACTCTCTTGTAGATCGATTTCCATCAAGTGTGACATATATCACAATCAATTGTCGTTAGATTGAGAGGATGAAGCACAACAGTTGTCTATGTTGGCAACCTTGCAAAAAGTAAGACGATATTTATTATTCGTCAATCATTTCTTTAATGTAGGTGGGCAAGCAAAAGGCAGCTTGATGAACCTCTGCATTGTAATAGCGTAGTTTATGTTCTTGGGCAAATTGTGTCGCTTTAGCGCGATCGCAATTCTTGACTGGATGCGGCCCTTGTTTTGAACAATAAGTCAAACTCCACATTCCTGAAGGATACATGGGAATGAAAACTAAATAACAATGAACTTGCTCTTTCCCAAAAACTTGTTTGAGACATTGATTGAGTTCGACAAATGCTTTGGGATTAAAACGGGCGATTCGCTTTGTACTGTGATGACTCCCCCAGGACGCAAGCAACGATAGACATCTTCATAAAACGATCGCGTAAACAGTCCTTCCGATGGTCCTACAGGGTCTGAGGAGTCAATGATAACTAAATCGTAAGCAGCATCGGCGGCCTCTGCGACAAATTTAATCCCATCGTCAATCAGTAAGTTTAGTTTGGGATGGTTAAATGCTGAAGAGATTGTCGGGAAGAATTGCTTAGAGGCCCGTACTACTGCTTCATCGATTTCTACCATCGTGATGCGTTCGATTTCTGGGTAGCGGACTAGTTCCCGAATCGTACCCCCATCGCCAGCCCCAATAACGAGTACATCTTTGACATTGGGGTGCGTCTGCATGGGGACGTGTACGATCGTTTCATGATAAGATGCTTCATCTGCTTCGGTACACATGACCATGCGATCGATGGTCAAGATTTTTCCATTGCCATAGGTATCGAAGACTTCGACTGTTTGATAAGGAGACTCTTCTTTGAACAGGCGATCGCCTTTGATATGAAATGATAGCGCCATCTTCCCGTTGCTATCGATTATCCATTCAGACGGATTGAATTGTTCGGGAGCAGTCATCTTCTAATTAGTGCGCGATCGCAATTGAACTTCCACCGACTCAGTATACGATGTCAGCGCGATCGGCTCAAGACTCTATCAATAAGAAGCGACCTGAATTCCTGCACTCGATAATTGTGTCACCCAAAATTCCAAATCGGGATCGGGAATAGCTTCTCTTACTTTGACCTTAACAAGTTCTGCTTGCTCTCTCGACTCGCATAAAGCAAAAACTGTCGGCCCCGAACCCGACATCATCGTTCCCAAACACCCAACTTGTTGAAAAGCTTTGCGCAGTTGGGCGACGGGAGGATATGCAGATAAAACTACCTTTTCCAAATCGTTGTGTAATAGTTTCCCGATGTTAACACTGTCTTTATGAACGATCGCATCGACTAAAGCACCCGAATGGACTTGGGAGGTACGAGATTTCACGTCTTCGCTATCGAAAATATAGGAATTGCCAAATTGTTGCTTGTAAGTGTTATACGCCCAAGCCGTCGAGACGGATAAGCTACGGTATTTTGCCAAGACAACCCACAGATTATCTAGATCGATTATCGGATCTAATTGTTCTCCTCGTCCCGTCGCGATCGCGGTTCCTCCCGATATGCAAAAAGGTACGTCCGATCCCAATTTTGCCGCCAGGGTTTGCAATTGAGGTACAGTGAGTCCGAGTTCCCACATCAGGTTAATTCCGACTAAAACCGCCGCCCCATTGGTCGAACCGCCTGCTAGCCCTGCTGCAACGGGAATCTTTTTGTCGATAGTAATATCTATCCCGCCGTAATTCGTTGCGATTTTGGGAAATTTTTCTTGCATTAATACGACAGCTTTGTAGGCAAGATTGCTGGCATCGAGAGGAACTTGCGGATTATTGCAATGGAGGCGAGTTTGTTCGGTTCCGTTGGGTCGCAATTCGATAAGATCGGCTAGTTCGATGCTTTGAAGAATCATCACCAATTCGTGATATCCATCGGGGCGATCGCCAATAATCTCTAAGTATAAGTTTATTTTGGCTGGGGCACTTAATGTATATGAATTCATCTGTACTCTTAACTCGATAGAGAATTACTTAAAGAAATCCATTGGTCTAAGCTTAATTCTTCTGCACGACACTGAGGATTAATCTTTAGTAAAGTAAAAAGATTATCGAGGCGATCGCTTTCAACCATTGATTTCAAATTATTGCGTAGCATTTTTCGCTTATTAGCAAAACTAACTTTAACTAAAGTTTGCAAAAATTGAGGATTCTTTGCTGGATTTTGAATAACTTGAGGTTGTAATCGAATAACGGCTGAATCTACTTTAGGCGGTGGATAAAAATCGCGAGCGGGAACGTCACAAATGTATTCGCACTTCGCTAAATATTGGATCTGTACGGTCAGTGCGCCATAAGCTTTATTACCAGGTTCAGCCGTTAATCTTTGGGCAACTTCTTTTTGCAATAGCAGTACAATTAATTCATAATTTTCTGGTGCGGGGCTGACAATTGTCCCTAAAAGTTTTTCTAAAATCGGGCCTGTAATGTTATAAGGAATATTGGCAACGACTTTATGAGGATTTTGGAAGTTTGAGTTACTAATTAGTAAAGAATTTAAATCTAACGATAAAATGTCTCCTTGTAGAAGCAAGAAATTTTCGATTTTACCTAATTTTTGAACGAGTTTCTTACACAAATCTCTGTCAATTTCAACTGCTACAACCGAGCGAACTTCTGACAAAAGCCGACGAGTTAAAATCCCCGTTCCCGGTCCAATTTCTAGAACGCGATCGCTCTTTTCTAGTCGAGCGGCTTTGATGATATTATTGAGCGCCGTTTCACTGCGCAACCAGTGTTGGGCAAATCGTTTGCGAGGGATAGCCTTGATTTCCATGTAAATTAATAAAACAATAAAAATATTTCAATATAATATTAACTTGCTAAAGATAACATTTTTCAAACCTTAACTGCTAAGCTTATAAATGGTCGCCATAAGAGCATTGTTTACAAACACATTAATACGCTTTTAAGTTCATAATTCATCATTCATAATTCATCATTCAAATGGTTTCATTTTTATTCATCACTGACTTAGACAATACCTTAGTTGGCGACGATCGCGCCCTCGAAACCCTCAATCAAAAACTCGATCGCCATCGCAGCGAATACGGAACCAAAGTCGTCTATGCGACGGGGCGATCGCGACTCCTTTACAAACAACTAGCCCAAGAAAAATCGCTACTGCCCCCAGATGCCCTAATTACCTCTGTCGGGACTGAAATCTACTTTAACCCCACCGACGAGAAAGCAGACCCTCAATGGATGCAAATCCTCTCTCAAGGGTGGGATAGAGATGAAGTTTGCGCGATCGCGGGTCATTTTGCCGATTTAGTTCTGCAACCATCTTACGAACAAAATAGTTTCAAAGTGAGTTACTATCTCAGCGAACAAGCTGCGATCGAAGTTCTTCCCAGATTAGAATCAACCTTATCAAAGAATGGCTTACAAGCCAAAATAGTCTACAGTGGAGGTCGCGATCTCGATGTTTTACCCCGTCAAGGAGATAAAGGACTCGCCGTACAATTTTTGCGACAAAAACTAGAAATTGTTGCCCAGCAAACCGTTGTCTGTGGCGACTCCGGTAACGATATTGCCCTACTGCAAGGCGAAGAACGAGGCATCATCGTTGGCAATGCTCGACCAGAATTACGACAATGGTATCAACAAAACCAAACCGATTATCGCTACTTTGCTCAAACTCATTACGCCAACGGAATTCTTGAAGGTCTACAATACTTTAATTTCCTTGAATAAGAAGCGATTGAAATTAAGGAGTTCAGTAGTTCAGTAGTCCAGCGAAATTTCGCGTCTTTACAGTAGTTTAGGAGAAGAGAAAACTGATAACTGATAACTGGTCACTGGTGAGGCAGCGCGCAGAAAGGCGGTTTCCGTCAAGGAGCGACTGCCGTTGGGCGAAAGGTCACTGTTCACTGGTCACTGAAAATGATTAACTACCTCAAGGGCAAGATAATTGAAATCGTCAAAAATACTAACAATCGGATTATTTTAATTTTAGAAGTCAATGAAATTGGCTACGAAATCCAAATTCCTTCTCGCCTTGCTCGACAATTATCGACGGATAATTTAGAAACGCTGCAAATTTTTACGCACCTACAAATACACGAAGATCGACAAACCCTTTATGGATTTGCATCAGCAGCAGAGAGAGATTTATTTCGTCAATTAATTAGCGTCAGTGGAATTGGTACGCAACTAGCGATCGCGCTTATCGATACGTTAGGATTAGAAGAATTAGTGCAAGCGATCGTCACGGGAAATCTTAAAACCCTCTCCAAAACTCCTGGCGTAGGCGTAAAAACAGCAGAAAGAATTGCCTTAGAACTCAAAACCAAACTAGCACAATGGCGGCAAATAGTTGGCGTAACCGTTTCTACTTCATCTGCCATTCCTTCGGCTGAAATTATAGAAGATGTCGAGATGACTTTGTTAGCATTGGGATATACAAACGAAGAAATTAATCAGGCATTATCTGCAATTAGTCAGGATAATCAACTATTAAAAAATCGGCAAGTAGAAGAATGGATTAGAAGCGCGATCGCGTGGTTGAGTAATGAGAGTAGTTAAATGTATAATATTTTTCTGGGTTTGTGTCGCGATCGCAACTATTGAACCTCAATAATTAATCTTTGATTGACATAACCGCTACCGCCTGTTTGTTGACTTACTTGAGTATTAGGCCCGATAAATTCAATTTGCACAGAATCGCCAGTAGGACGATATCTTGCAGAAATATTAATTTTATGTTTGCCAAGACCGAGATAAGGCGAAAGATTAATTTTTGTTTTGTTATTAAGCGATTGAATAAACTTTCCATTTAACTCAATTTTTCCGGTTAATTGAGTTCCCGTTTTGTTGTACTTACGCAGAGAAAATGGGGGTGTCTAAGCTGGTCTGCCTCAAGACTAATCGTTGTCTCTTGCGTTTGTTGTTTGAGTTGAACCGTTTCAGCAAACGAGGAATTTTCGACGTTGACCGGAACAGAAGCACAAGCAGCTAAGACGAGAGTATAGGTCATGGCAAGTAACAAAAATCTTAGATTCATAAATCTAAATTGCCCCCATTTAACGAAGCTAAATCCTTAGCACGATTCTGAATAAATGATTTCAATCTCGCCAACGCTCGGCAGGATTGTATACGTCAATGCCGGGATTGCTTCTGATTTGAACGGTAGAACCGCCGTTTCCCTCAGAATCAGAATTGTTGCTACTCTGTTGGCGATGGCGGACGGTACGGTGCTGTCTTACTGGGCCGTCGCCTCCGATATTTCCTTGTACGCCTCTAGTAACGCTTGCGTTTCCCTGACAGGATGGGTCGCTGTCCATGGCAACATCATTAGAGCGGTCTGTTGGTTCTTTAGAACCGCTAATGTTGTATTGTACGGAAACATCAGCTTGAACGCATTGTGCTACTGCCGAATCCGAAACAAAAGACCCAACTGTCAGAAAACTAGAAGCCGCTAGGAAACCAAGTGTTAATGCTTTGAATGGCATTAGAAATCTCCCTGATGGATAAATTTAGCGACAATAAGTAGAAGTGCTAGATCTCGTTACAGTGCTACCCGAACGATTAGTTTGCGTCGTCTCTTGACGAACTACGCTACCTCTACCAGAACAATTGATGCTGCGGCGGTAACGATTCCAGTCAGAATAGGAACGCGAGTAAGGATATCTTCTCCAACGCCGTCTGGTGTAGAAATATTTATCGCTATCTCGTTCCGTTGTGATTCTGACATCTCCCGCCTGAACATCTATGTCACGGGCAATGGCAGTTGCCCAAGGAGAAGCGGCAATGCCGATCGCGGGAAGATATAATGCGATCGTCATTGACAAAAAGATAATTGGCTTTAAAAACATTGGTTGAACCCTCAACCTTAAACTCGAAAAAAATAAGGGAGAAGAAGTTTAGACTCTTGAATTAAGCCGTCGGAGCCTCTTTCGGCGTTAATTTGAAGTCATTTATATCTAAGCAGCTTGCTATTTTTGATACGTGACTTCTTTCTCCCGCAATGTACAATGGAGTTAGCTACAGATTGAAAAAGTGATGGAGATTTCAACCCTGTTTAAACACAGGGTTGTTTATTAATCGCAACCCCAATTACACGAACGACGGTTAGGGCCTCGGTTTTGGCGAACGTTTTCTTGGCGAACTTTTTGTTCGACTGTATTGCCAACGCCGTATTGATCGGTTAACTGATCGCTATTTTGGACATCGCCAGTATTACCATTTGATAACCGCGTTGGGACGCACGGTTTTTCTGAATAGTGGACTGACCTGCGTAGTTATCTCGACCTGTTTGATAAACAGTTTGGCGAGAGTCTTGTATTACAGCACTATCATTATCATCCGCATGAGCGGGAAAAGAAGTAAGACCTAGAGCAGTTAAAGTAAGTAAACCTAAGATAAGCTTTTTCATGATTGACTATCGATCTCCCGATTGTTAGTTGCTTTGTGAAAGCTAACTTAGCGCTTAATAAGCTTCGACTTGTGAGGGCGTTTAGCGTTGGCACTAAGTTGTTTAACTTCGATAATCTAAGAATAATTCTCTGGTTTTGGGATGTCAGTCCCAATTTAAGTGGAAATCATAAGCTACTTACAAATCAGTATTTTCACGTAAGTAGAAAAGAGTAGAAATAAGTAGAGTCGGATTTCCCTACTCCAACCCCGCTTGCCAAAGCTGGATCGTTTTGTCACCACTTCCACTCGCTAACATCGTTCCATCGGGAGAAAATGCGATCGCATAAACTGACTTTGAATGCTTTTTAAGTGTAGCGATTTCTTGTTTGGTGTCGAGATTCCAGAGTTTGATGGTACTGTCAGCACTTCCACTCGCTAACGTCTTGCCATCGGAATTGAAAGCGACAGCAGCGATCGCTTTTTGATGTCCTTCCAAAGTGGCAATTGCCTGTTTAGTATCTAAATTCCAAAGTTGAATTGTCTTATCCCCACTGCCGCTGGCTAATATTTTGCCATCGGGAGAAAATGCGATCGAATAGACCGACTCTGAATGTCCCCTCAAAGTAGCAATTTCTTGCTTGGTGTCGAGATTCCAGAGTTTGATAGTTCTGTCAGCACTTCCACTCGCTAACATTTTACCATCGGGACTGAAGGCGATCGAACCGATCGGTTCTGTGTGTCCTTCGAGAGTTGCAATCGCCGTTTTTGTTTCTAGATTCCAGAGTTTGATAGTTTTGTCAGCACTCCCACTCGCTAACGTTTTACCATCGGGACTAAAAGTGACAGTAATGACGGAATCTGAATGCCCTCGCAGAGTCGCGATCGCTTTTTTTGTCTCTAGATTCCAGAGTTTAATGGTTTTGTCCTCGCTACCGCTGACTAATGTCTTCCCATCGGGACTGAAGGCGATGGAAACAACCCATTTTACATGTTCTTTGAGGGTGGCTATCGGCTTTGCAGCGCCCTGCGGGATCGCTTTTTTTGTTTCTAGATTCCAGATTTCGATAGTCGTATTGAGATCCACACTTGCTAAAGTTTTGCCATCGGGACTGAAAGTAACGGAATTAAGCCACCCTAAATTCCCTGTTAATGTTGCGATCGCAGTTGCTCTCTCCCAAGAAACTCGTTTTTTATCTGTAGGAATTGGTTGTTTATTTGAGGAAACTTGTGGAGTTGGCGTAGCAATATTCGATACGATTTTTACTCCTGTATAACTCACCCATCCTAACACTCCGATCGCAACTCCTACGGCAAGCTTCTTTTTGGTGATTTTTGACTGTTTTGGTAAAGGTAATGGCGGCGGTGACTTAACTTGTAAATCTTTTAAAACTTCTTTTGCCGAAGGATAACGCAAACTAACATCTTTTTGTAATAATTTATCGAGAATTTTTTTCAAGCGATCGCTAATTGGACATCCTATCTGTCCTTGCCAATTGTTAGTCCAACTGTATCCATATTCCGTCCACAGGTGTAGTGGATGAACCTTAGTCAGTAAATGAAAGCAAGTTGCTCCTAGACTGAATAAATCGCTGGATGGATAAACTTCACCGCCTTGAAGTTGTTCTAAAGGTGCATATCCGGCAGAACCAATAATTGTTCCCGTTGCACTCGTTTTCACTGCTCCCGAAAATTGCTTCGAGACACCGAAATCAATTAACACTAACTGTTCTTTTTTTTCTCGTTCGGAACCGGACTCAATATCGAGGAGAGTCCGACGCATGATATTTTCTGGCTTAATGTCTCGGTGAATTACTCCGCGATCGTGGATAAACTGAAGAACGGGTAATAAACTTAGCAATAGTTCTTCAATCTCACTTTCACTCCAATTTTCCCGTTGTTCTAATTCTTTGGCTAGATTCAGTCCATCAATAAACTGCTGTACTAGATAAAAATAGTCATCCTCTTCAAAGTAAGCATACAATGTCGGAATCTGAGAATTTTCTTCGCCTAATTCTTGCAGTTGTCTTGCCTCTTGTTCAAATAATTGAACGGCTTTATTTACTTCCCATGTTCCCCGAACCTTCGGTGCTAATTGTTTGACAACGCAGTGTTGATTGAGTTTATCTAGATCTTCTGCTAGATAGGTTTTCCCAAAACCCCCTCGCCCCAGTGGTTTGACGATACGATAATGACCCCGCAACCGAGAAACGATTTTTGTACCGCAAGCTTGACAATAACTAGTTTCGTTAGGATTTAGGGGATTACGACAATCAGGATTGAGGCAGCAAAGCATATATTGAGATATAAGACAAAAAAGAAAAAGCTTAGTTTTTCATTTCGTTGAGAGTGGCTACTGAGTTACTGGGGTGAAATCCCTCGCGAAGAATAGTTAAAATGAGTGAGGCGCTCGATAAAATTCCCTTTTCCTTATAGAAACAAGATATCTACAAAAAGCTTGCTATTTTCTCTACAGATGCTTCGAGAATTTCTAGATCTTGGACGAGTGCAAAACGAACATACCCCTCGCCGCACTTGCCAAATCCTGCGCCTGGGGCAACTGCAACGCCCGTAGCTGCGACTAATTGAGTACAGAATTCAATCGAATTATTCGCCCAAGGTTCGGGTAATTTGGCCCAAACGTACATCGTTGCTTTTGGGGTGGGAACTTGCCAGCCGATGCGATGGAGGGCGTTAATAAAACTATCTCGGCGTTTTTGGTAGATGGCAACCGTTTCTTTTATCGAGTCGTCAGGAGCATTTAAAGCCGCGATCGCGCCGTTTAATATCCCTTTATATTGGTTAAAGTCTACAACGGCTTTAATCTGTCTCAAAGCTTGAATTAATCGAGCATTACCGATCGCGTAACCGATACGAAATCCTCCCATATTGTAAGACTTGGAGAAGGTAAAAAATTCAATGGAAATTTCTTTGTGAGGATCGGCTTGAAAAATCGACGGGGGAGGCGAAGCAGTATCGAAAAAGATATCGACGTAGGGGAAATCATGAACTAAAACGAGATTGTGTTGGCGACAGAAGTCAACGGCTCGCTCGAAAAATGATAGCGGCGCGATCGCAGTGGTAGGATTGTGGGGATAGCTCAATACCATCATGCGAGCTTGCGCCAAAACTGGCAAGGGCACGTCTGCTAAAACTGGCAAAAAATCATTTTCTGCCAAAAGCGGCATCGGATAAACTTGTCCGCCCGCGAGATAAACGCCGCCTGCATGAGAAGGATAGCCAGGATCGAGTAATAAGGCAAAATCTCCTGGATTAAGCAGCGCTAAAGGTAAATGAGCCGTTCCTTCTTGAGAACCGATTAACGAGAGGACTTCGGTTTGAGCATCGACGGGAATTCCGAAACGTTTCGTATACCAATTCGCTGCCGCTTCTCGAAAAGCTTGGGTTCCATGATGTAACAAATAACCGTGCGTATTGCGATCGCGCAAAGACTGTTCTATCGCCGCAATAACTCGCTCTGAGGCTGTCAAATCGGACGAACCTAATGATAAGTCTACAATCTCTTTTCCCGTCGCTTTCGCCTTTGCCTTTGCCCGATCCATATCGGCAAACACGTTGGCTTGCAAAAATTGTAACCGTTCGGCAAATTGCATTTTGTTTTTTGTCCTTTGTCACTTGTCCTTTGTTCGGAGTCAAATGTACGCTTTGACCAATGACTAATGACTAATGACTAATTAAAGTAACTATCGAGCATTGTCTGAAGCTGCTGTTTGCCGATCGCGCCTTCGTGAGACTTTATAATTTCTTTATCTTTAAACAATCTGAGGGCGGGAACGCCTTCGACTTTGCACTTCGCTACTGAATCTGGATTTGGGTCTACTTCTAGTTTAACGACTTTTAAGCGATCGTTGTAGGTATCGGCGACCCACGCGATCGAGGGGGAAACCAAGCGACAAGGCCCGCACCAAGATGCCCAAAAATACACCAGAACGGGTTTTTCTGCGATAAATACTTCGCGATCGAATTCAGAATCTGTAATTTCTATAACACTACTCATGTGGGGAATTATAAATTATGAATGATGAATTATGAAAATTAAGAGTTTAGTTGAAAAGTAATAAAACAGAAACCAGTAAGAGACGGGGCTTTAAGTTGCGCGGCCAGTTATTAGTAGGGGACAGGGCATTTAAAGGTCGGAACCTCTTCCGACTTCAGCCCCGACCCATGGCGTGCGCCCATCTTGTTACTGATAATTGGCAACTATTAAAAGCCCCTCACAAATAGTCATTCGCCCAATTCAGAAGTTTAGCAGTAAACTGGTCGCTTGAATTATGAATTCAAAATGCTGAATTATGAAATTAACCCTAATTCATAATTCATAATTCATCATTCATAATTTTTAGACATCCTTAAGTTTGGCTCGCAGTTCTTCTAACTCGGCATCAACCACTGAATTAGAGGCTGAAGACGAACTAGTTTCTGAAGCCTGTGGCAATGCCTCTGGAGGTTTAGAACCTTCAAGCATTTGAGCTTTCATCATTGCGAGTTCGTCATCTACATCGCTACCTGCTTCTAGCTGAGCGAACTGTTGTTCGATGCCAAACCCACCCAATTCGCCAACTGCTTGAGAGCGAGCTTCCATTTCTAAAACTTTAGTTTCCATGCGCTCAAAAGCACCTGTGGCACTGTTGACATCGATATTGCCGAGGGTTTTTTGCAGTTGTTCGTTGGCTTTAGCTGCTGTTGCACGAGCCTGAAGCATATTTTTCTTGGTTTTTGCTTCAGAAATCTTGCCCTCTAGAGCAACTAAGTTCTTTCTCAAGTTATCGACTTGAGCGACTTGCCCGTCGAGTTGTTGTTTGAGAACGGTTGCTGTATCTGTATGCGATTTCTTGCGAGTCAGTGCTTCGCGAGCTAAGTTTTCATCTCCTTTGGAAAGGGCTAGTTTTGCCCGTTGCTCCCATTTGCCAGCTTCTTGTATGTCTTGGTTGTATTTTTGTTCGGTACGCTTTTGTTCTGCAATTGACCGGGCGACAGCTTGGCGTAGCTGTACTAAGTCTTCTTGCATATCGATAACGGCTTGCTCCAGAACTTTTTCTGGATCTTCAGCCTTGCTTACCATATCGTTAAGGTTAGCTCGGACGACTCGGCTAAGGCGATCGAATAATCCCATGACGCTGTTTATCCTCTCGGAGTGTATGAAGTTTAGTGAGAAAGAAGGCTTAAAATTAATAGCCTGTCTATATAAAAGTTTATCTTGACGCTACTGGTAACTCGAAGATATCCTCATCGAACTAACAGAGCAATTTATGTCTACTTAATCGATAGTAACCTTCTCATACTTTTTCTATCAACCGATCGCGGCTTTTTCTATTTTTTCTTCAAACACGCCCATGTTACGAAATTTTTGATACCGTAGTTCTTGACGCTGCCCTGGTGTCATCCCAGATAATTTTTCGAGATTTTCGAGCAGAACTTTTTTAAGAAAAGCAGCAGCTTCTAAGGGAGCCGAATGAGCGCCTCCGCTTGGTTCGGGGACGATTTCGTCAATAATTCCGTGTTCTTTTAGGTCGGAAGCCGTTATTTTAAGGGATATGGCGGCTTGTTCGGCTTTTTTGGCATCTTTCCAAAGAATAGCAGCACACGCTTCTGGAGAAGCAACCGTATAAACCGAGTGTTCTAGGATCAACAATCTATCTCCAACGCCGATTCCTAAAGCACCGCCAGATCCGCCTTCACCGATTACCGTACAGATAATTGGTACTTTAAAATCAAACATTTCTCTAAGATTATAGGCGATCGCTTCTCCTTGTCCTTGGTTTTCTGCTTCGATTCCCGCCCAAGCTCCCGGCGTATCGATAAAGGTGACAATTGGCATTCCAAATTGATTGGCGTGTTCCATCAGGCGAAGGGCTTTGCGATACCCTCCCGGTGCAGCCATGCCAAAATTGCGAGCGACATTATCTTTGGTATCCCGACCTTTTTGATGTCCCAAAATCAGTACGGGTCGTCCGTTTAAACGAGCTACGCCACCCACAATCGCCGGATCGTCATAACCGCCGCGATCGCCGTGCATCTCAAACCAATCATCGCACATTGCCTGGATATAATCGAGCGTGCTGGGGCGACGGGGATGGCGTGCCAGTTGCAATCGCTGGGCGGGGGTTAATGTACTAAAAATTTCTTTACGCAGTTGTTCGGCTCTCGATTCTAGTTTGACGATTTCCTCTGAAACATCGACGTTATTTTCTTGAGCTAGTTTCCGAATTTGGTCGATTCTCGTTTCGAGGTCGCACAAGGGTTTCTCAAAATCAAGCAGAAAGGTTCGGCGCTCGGTTTTTGTCATTTTGTAACCTTCTGGAAAACGCATGGCTTGCCTAAAAAGTCAATAAACAAGATAGAAAATTTTACTTTTAGGCGGGCAATTGGCGGGCTTTTTGGTTTTATTGCCAGCATCCATGCCAAATTCCAGAATAACAAATCTCATCTACCTTTTATTAAGGAAGTTTCTGGTTTTGTGGCGATCGCTGAGTCTTAATTTCCAAAATGTTAGGGTAGTTGTACATAATTACTGGACAGCTAATTAAAAAGTTGGTAAATCTAAAACAAATCCAGGTAAGATATTTTCTCCCGATAAACTGACGGGCAACTGTACAATTTCTACAGGGCGATCGCAACGATAAATTTCCACTGGCTCCTGTTGCGGATTAATCAACCAACCCAAGCGCAAACCACTATTTAAATATTCTTGCATTTTCTCTTGGAGCGGTTCGAGCGCATCGGTGCGAGAACGCAATTCGATCGCAAAATCGGGACAAATTGGCGGAAACTTTTCTTTATCTTCCTCGCTTAAAGCATCCCATCTTTCTAGACTAACCCAAGCTGCATTGGGAGAGCGATCGCCCCCATTTGGCAAGCGAAAAATCGTTGAAGAACTAAAAACTTTTCCCATTTGGGTTTGACGATTCCAAATATTAAGATCTGTAATCAAATCAGCTTCTCGATTTCCACTCACTCCCCCAACAGGTGGCATAATAATTAATTCTCCTTTAGCCGTACGTTCTAATTGCCAATTTTGATTGATTTGACATAAACGATAGAATTGCTCGTCAGTAAAATCAACATTATTTAAATTCAACACGACAGTTGTCATTGTCTTTTAAAAAGGTGGAGATCGTTAAAGGTAATACAAAATTACCAAATCAAAAAATATTCGGGCGAATAGTCATTCGCCTTTACATTAAATTTAATGTTTCACATCCTTTTTTAAAATTGGCATTAGATGGTAAGCATTGCCTATTACACTTTATGGGTAAGGGGTAAAATCTTTTTGGCAATGCCTATTCTACGACTAAGATAACTGAAGATAGCTAACTGTTTTACCTGCTACTTTGTGATATCTACCATCTTTAATTGTTCGGCATTTTCTAAAATCGCCTTTGCTGCTTGTCGTCCCGATAGCGTTGCACCTTCCATGCTGTCAATATAATCCTGTTGGGTGTAGCTACCTGCCAAGAAGAAGTTAGAAATTGGCGTTTTCTGCGCTGGTCGATAGACATCCATTCCTGGTGCTTCGCGGTAAAGCGATTGTGCTAGTTTAACCACGCTATACCAAGTCATGTTTAATTCGCGCGAAGAGGGAAAGAGTTTGTGAACCTGCTTGAGGACGTGTTGGGCAATATCTTCGTTCTTTTCTTTAATAAAAGGGTCGCCAGGAGTTAAAACCAGTTGTAATAAAGATCCTTGTCCTTGACGATAGTAATCTCCAGGACTCGTCAGCGCTAAATCAGCAAAGCAAGAAAAATCAGCATCGGCAGTGTAAAGTAAATTATCGATTCCTGCTGCTTCTTCTAGTTGCTTGCGCTTTTGGGGGTCTTGTAACTCCGTTACCCATCCATCAAAACGCAGTTGTACTGTTGCAACAGGTACGGCATCGAGTTGGTAGATATTGTCAAATTCAGACCATTTGCGCCATTCTTGGGGAATGAGGCGTTGAATGCCTGGAACGTCACAAGCAAATACATAAGCATCTGCTGCGATCGCGTCTTCGCTTTCGCCGTTAGCTACTATAATCTCAGTAACGTTGGTTTGTCCGGCTTCTTCTCGATACTTCACTTCTCTCACGCGCCGTCTGGTATAGATTTTACCGCCTCGTGCTTCGATGTAATCGATCAGGGGTTTGTGCAAGTATTCGTAAGGAGAACCTTCAAGCATTCGCAATATTGACGCTTCCGTTTTTACAGCAAATAACTGGAAAATTGTCAACATACAACGCGCAGAAATATTCTCGGTATCGATAAATCCTAGGGCATAAGCAATAGGATTCCACATCCGTTTTAGACTGCCATCGTTGCCGCCATGCTTGCGAAACCAATCGGCAAAGCTAATCGAATCTAAATTCCGAATGGTTTTCATCGCCCCTTCAAAGTCTACCAAACCGCGTACTATCGGGCTGGTTCCCAATGCAAGGGAGTTAGCAATTTTATCGACTGTCGAGAGTTGAGAAGTAGTGAAAAAGGCTTTTAGTCCGTTAAAAGGAGCGCCTGTCAGGAAACGAAAATCTAATTCTCCAACTCGTCCGCCGTCGTTGATAAAAGTATGGGTGTGTTCTTTGAGGCGTAAATTTTCAAATGCCCCGACTTTTTTCATGAGCGCGAATAGTTGATAATAGCAACCAAAAAAGACGTGCAATCCCATTTCAATATGATTGCCATCGGGATCGATCCAACTACCAACCTTACCGCCAACAAAAGGACGAGATTCAAAAATTTCTACTTGACAGCCTGCATCAACTAAATCGACGGCTGTAGCCATTCCAGCAAGTCCTGCACCAACGATCGCAACGCGCATTTTATCCTTGTTTAAATCCACTCTCTAGATCAAAATAACATAATTTATCATGGTAAAGGCGCGATACATTTTGTCTTTACTTGCATGGCTCGTCGTTTCACGATTGATGTGAGCTTACCTACTGATTTAGCATCGTTATATATTTCGTCCTGGTTGAGCGATCGCAAAACCAAATAAAGTTTATTATTATTGGATTGAGACACGAAACTCAACCTACAGATTTGATTTAGAATTGCTATATATTTAATCTTAAAACAGAAGCTAATATCAACCATTAATGAAAAAGATAATATTAGAAGATTACGATCATTTTCTCGTTATCGATTTAGAAGCAACTTGTTGCGACAAACAGATAATTAAACGTTGTGAAATGGAAATTATTGAAATTGGTTTAGTATGAATACGAGGTGTAATATCAATATTTTCCTAACTATCTATTTCCAACGCTAACTGAGTTTTTGTGACTTTTTCGCTTCCCGCTTCAAAATCTAGCCAATTATCGCGATCGCTATCGAGTAAACCTTGTGCGGCTTCTAACAAGTTGGGTATCATATCTTTGAGGTCATCTCGACTGGTAAGATAGGTTTTTAGTGCTTCTAGGGGATCGAGGCTGTTACCAACGCCTAATTCGGGCAAGCGAGGACGCGCTAATTGACTGACAATTTCTGGGCGAATTGTGTAACTGTGTGCGGGTTTAAGCGTTTCTTGAAGGATAGAATTATCGATCGCGTCGAGTTGTTCGGGACGAATTTTATAGATGAGTCTGACAACGGCATCTTGAATTTCTTTTTTGGCGATCGCTTTTATAATTGTCGCTTGAGGATCGTCTTTTGCTGAAACATCTACTTCAATCGTACAAAAAGGACGAGTGCTTAAAGGACAAAATTCCCAATTAGCTTTTCCAGTTTCAACTGTAATTAATACATATCCTTTCTCTTCTTTTTCTTCGCTAAAATCTACTCGTTCGATACTGCCAGGATAAATAATCGGGGGATTATTCGCGGGATTTAGGTTTTGGTGTTTGTGAACGTGTCCCAAGGCGACATAATCAAATTCAGGTCGAATGAGAAGAGAAATAGGGATAGTAAAGCCTTTTCCTACTGCTAGAAAGCGTTCTGCTCCTAAATTAGCGCGATCGACCATTAAATGACCTAAAAGAACGGTAGGAATATCGATATCGAGTTGGCGAACTTCTCCTTCTAAAACAGGGGTGAGTTTTTCAATTAATAGATCGTTAACTTCAACTAATGATAATCCTTCAGTTTCTGGACGAGTTAGCAATGCCGAACGAGTTAACCAAGGCAGAGTTATGACTTGTATATCGCCGCTACGTGTCGTAATGCGATGGGTTTTGATGGTATCTCCGACAATAAATCCAGGAACGGCTAAGGTACGATAAATACATAAACTCGCACCGCCATTTCCTTGAGAATGTTGGTCGTGATTTCCAACTAATAAAATCGTAGGAATCTTAGCATCGGCAAGACGACGAAACTGAGAAGCAAACGCTTCTTGAATGAAAGGTGGCGGCGTAGCGTCAGGAAAAGCATCTCCCCCAAATAAAACGATGTCTACAGGTTCGCTAATAGCGCGATCGATACATTGGTTTAAGCTATTGACAAAATCCTCTAGTCGTGTATTTAATCCAGTTTTAGGATTGATTCTACCGTGGGAAAAACTACTTCCCATGTGAATATCGGAGAGATGGAGTATTTTAATGGCTTTAGTCATTTCGATTTTGGATTGATTTTCTCTTGTCTCCCTTGTCTCCCTTGTCCCTCTTGTCCCTTTCCCCTATTGCCTATGCCCTAATTTGCGATCGCTGATAACCGATCGCTGTGGTAACGTCTTATTTATGACGATCTACGTACAACTGATTCTAACCGCACTAATTTGGGGAGGAACATTTATTGCTGGACGCTTAGTTTCTGAGAGCGTTCATCCATTCTCAGCAGGTTTTATGCGGTTTGCGATCGCGTCGCTGTGTTTGTTAATTATGGCATATCAATCTAAAGAACATTTCCCTAAACTTAGGTTACATCAATTGTGGCTTATTATTTTGTTGGGATTGAGCGGAGTTTTTGCTTATAATGTCTGTTTTTTTCTTGGGTTGAAGACAATTTCAGCAGGACGAGCCGCATTGATTGTAGCGTTAAATCCCGTTGCGATCGCGATCGCCTCAGCTTTTATTTTTCAAGATAAATTATCTTCTTTAAAGTTATTGGGTATTGCCACTTCGCTTGTCGGCGCAGCTATTGTTATTGGAAAGGGCAATCCTTTTAATTTACTTGTAGGAGGAGTGCAACAAGGAGATTTATTTATTCTCGGTTGCGTTATTAGTTGGGTTACATATACTTTAATTGGCAAGCAGGTTCTTGGAACATTATCTCCTTTGATAACTACAACCTATGCTTTTATATAATTAAGTCGATCTGCCTAATTTTAAATATAAATGCTTAATAACATTCAGACTAATTGGAGCGGTCATCATCTAGAAAAGGATAAGTTGAGGGCTGAAATTTGGTCTTTGTTAAAACAAGAAAATGCAACAGTCTGCGCTCCTTTTGGTCATATTCCTAACTTTATTGATGCCAAACAAGCCGCAGAAATGCTAGCGACTTTACCAATTTGGCAAGAAGCAAAAACGATAAAATGTAACCCAGATTCGCCGCATATCCCGGTGCGATCGCGTGCGTTAGAAGATGGTAAACGTTTATATATGGCGGTTCCGCGTCTGAGTTGCGATCGCGCTTTTGTCGAGTTAACGCCTCAAGTTTTACGCCAGCGCAATATTCCTTTTGAAGAAGCAGCGATTGCCAAAAAAGCCTTAACTTACGGACGCTTGGTTTCTTTTGAGGAGATGGAAGCAATAGATCTGGTAGTAGTTGGTTGCGTAGCGGTGACGTGCAATGGTGGGAGGACGGGGAAAGGCGCGGGATTTGCCGATTTAGAACTCGCTATGTTAAAGACATTTGGGTTAGTCAAAGACGATACGCCCATCGTCACAACCGTACATCCCTTACAAATTGTAGAAGACTCGCGTTTGCCTATGCTACCTCACGACTGGGCGTTAAATTGGATTGTTACGACTGAAGGCGCGATCGCAACTCATACGACTCATCCGCGTCCAGATGGGTTGGATTGGGAAGCAATTCGTCCCGAACAATACAATAAAATTCCGATTTTAAGCAAATTAAAAAAGCAAGTGCAGAGAAATGAAATATAGGTAGAACTATAGCGAGTCTACTTTAATGAATATGAGAATGACTGCGATCGCATGACATACAGCCCAAATTATCGCTTGATTTAACGCTTGCCAAAAAAACTACAAATTAATTCGCCAGCGCCATTAGGTTTAAAAGATTGAACTTTACTATCGTTTTGAATCCGAAAGCGATCGCGACAGTTATATATTTCCATCGGTCTTTCAACCCCGTTAATACTCACCGTTGCTAAATATTGCCAGTGATATTTAGCGCTTCGTTTTATATTCAAAATACAGATGGTATCGCCCCTTGATTTTCGACAAACCGAAGCAGCTTGAGCAGGTCTATCTCCAATAAATAATAATATTAGTAAAAATAATAAAACAATTGTTTTTATCATCTTTTGAAATTAACAATTTACATTTTCTTAGGTCTGCTTAATCAACCATCATTTATGATACGTAAAAATGACCTGTAGGAGTCAACAGTCGTTAACCCCTAAAGATTTTAATCATGGTTATTTAACCAGATTTGATATAAATTTCGAGCGGAAATTGAAATTTACACAGTAGACATCCCGCCAATCTCTTTTAAATATGAAAACTGATTTCTCGTTTGCTAAAGGGTAAATCTTGATTGATTGCGTCAATTTCTTGCTGTTCGATCGCATTAATTTCATCGATATAATGATGTAAAAGTTGACTCATCCGTTGATCGCAAAAACGGTGCAAACTGTAATTAGCAGTTGCGGGAAAACCTCGGCGTTTTTTGTGACTTCCACCAGCACCCGGATCGAACATTTGAATCCCTTTACTAATTGCCCATTCAATCGGTTGATAATAACAAGCCTCAAAATGTAAGCAATCAAATTCTTCAAAACATCCCCAATAACGTCCATAAAGATTTTCCTCTTTTCGCAAACAAAAAGATAATCCTACGGGATGACGTTCATCGTCTTCTTTATAGGCTGCAATTAAGACAACGCGATCGCGATAATTAGGATACAATTGCTCGAAAAACTTTCGCGTTAAATATTTACTTCCCCAATAAAATTTATCGCAAGTACTGCTATAAAAACGATAAATTAGCGGAAATAAATCATAAGGGATCTCTTCTCCAGCTAACGTTTGAACTTGCAATCGAGCCTGAGTAACTGCTTTACGTTCTCGCTTAATATTGCGTCGCTGATTGGCGTTAAAAACATTTAAATAATCATCAAAGGTTTGAAAGTCTTTATTTGACCAGATATAACTGTAGTGCATCCAACTGCTAAAACCATAGTTTTCCATTAAAACCCGCCAATCGGGATCGACAAAAAGGAAATTGCAGCCAGAAAGACGATTGCGATCGCAGAAACGATCGATCTCAGCTACCATCATCTTTGTCAAAGTTTCCTCATCTTCTCCAGGCGCAATCAAAAAACGATAGCCGACTGCCGGAGTAAAAGGAGTCATTCCCAAGAGTTTCGGATAGTATCGTACCCCCAAACGATGAGATAAATCGGCCCATTGATGGTCAAAAACAAATTCGCCGTAACTATGACTCTTAATATACAAAGGTGCAGCAGCGATTAATTGTCTATCTCGCCATACTGTGATGTGACAAGGTTGCCAACCAGTACGCGCCGTCGCACTTCCAGAAGTTTCTAAATTATTGAGCCATTCCCACTCTAAAAATGGCGTTTTTAGGGGTTTAGCTAAAAATCCCAGTTCATTTTTGGGAATTTGAGCCTATTTTTTCTATT
>JAAUUT010000155.1 GCA_012031035.1 Candidatus Altimarinota bacterium
CCGAAACCCCTGCTGCTTCAGAAACAGAATCTGAAGACGTTCCCAAAATTATGAACACAACTCCTGTAGAGACTCCAACAACGGAAGAGTCTATGCCTAGCGGTTCGATGGAAGTACCAAGTACTGAAACGCCAGCACCAGGAACGACTGAAATGACAGAACCTGCGGAAGAACCCGCAGATTCAAGCAAGTAGATTTTTATGGGTGATTTGTCAGTGGAGTAGCTAGTTCTCACAAGGAGCTAACTGTTCATAGCCTCTGAACAAATTAGGTTCGCGTAAAACTTACGCGAACTTTTTTTTTGAATAAAAACTGTGAGCTAATACTAACCCTAATTCCATAACTCAGACACTCGATTGTCCAGAGAGCAGTCACCTTGCAGCGATCGCGCAAGATAAGATGTGTATGAAGCACCTGTTATCTGGAATAGTAATGCGTACTGACCCTTTCCCCCTTCCCCTTTTCCCCTTCCCCCACTTCTACAAGAAGTTTAATCGATGGATTTGTGCGATCGCGACTATTGCATTTATTCTCTTACTCAGCGCCTGTAGCAGCATCAAACCCCCTATCGAGTTTGCACCCGATGGAGAAATTATTCAAAAAGCGATCGCGATGCAATTGTCTCAAACCCAAAAGCGTTTAGGACAACAACTCAATGCTTCTCGTCCAGAAGTTAAAGTCACTCAAATATCTGTTAAAAAGATAGAACCTATTGCTGTAAGCAATTTAGCTGCCTATCACCTCAAAGGCACTTACAATCTAACTCTCATCCTTCCCCGCAAACAAGTCAAGCAAAAAAATAATAGCTTCGATCTTTATTTGCAGCGACAAATCGAAGGTAAAACCTGGCGACTTCTCAAACGAGACGCAAATTCTTCTCTGCCCAATCAATGGTCTAGCTACATAATTCAATAGGTAAAAGGGAAAAAGTAACGGGAAAGAAAAGTTGCAATTATTTAAATTTTCCTCATTCTCTACTTTGAAAGAATCTGTTCAAGAAATATTTTGTTTTATGTTGTAAATTAGAGAAAGATAAATTAACTACTTAACGAATAAAATAAAGCATGGTAGTATATCTTAAGTTAGGTACTTTTCAAAAATTCTTCAAAATTATTTAGTTTTTATTAAATTTTAAAGCAAAAGAGCGCGAGCAAGTATAGTCTTAAAAAGCTTGAAAGCCTTAATGAATAAGCTTTTTTTTGCATTAGATACTTATTTTTGTTGAATAGATAGAATAGATTTTATAAAAAAGTTTAAGTCTACAATTGAAATAAATTAAAAATAATTTGTCCAGGAAAAATCCGAGTAATTTTAAATAAAACTGACAAAATTAGCTTGGCTAAAAGATTAATTAAAATCAAATTATTTTATTATCAATTACCCAATTAATTGCTTATGACTTTTACGGTAAATAATTCAATAGATTTTTTGGGATCGCGCGATCGCAACTCGAACCCGTCAAGACCACTACGGGGATCTATGTAACAGTTCACGGACACTTCTATCAACCGCCTCGCGAAAACCCTTATTTAGAAACTATCGAAAGACAGCCGAGTGCCTATCCCTTCCACGATTGGAACGAAAGAATTCACCATGAATGCTATCGTCCTAATGCCTTTGCCAGAATTCTTAGCGATCGCGGTGAAGTCGTGGGGATCGTCAACAATTTTGAGTATTTAAGCTTTAATATTGGGGCAACTTTGATGTCGTGGTTAGAAAATTATGACATCGAAGTCTATCAACGGATCGTAGAAGGCGATCGCAAAAGTCGGGAACGCCTTAACGGACACGGAAACGCGATCGCGCAAGTCTACAACCATATCATCCTACCCCTAGCAAACCAACGCGACAAATATACTCAAATTCGTTGGGGGAAAGAAGACTTCCGCAAACGCTTCGGACGCGATCCCGAAGGAATGTGGCTGGCTGAAACCGCCGTCGATTACGCCACCCTAGAAGCGTTAATCGATGAAAAGATTAGTTTTATCATACTCGCTCCTACCCAAGCCGAACGCTGTCGTCCCTTTCCAAGCGAAAATGACGATCCCGAATCCGAACAACTCGAATGGCAAGAAGTCGGTGGAGGACAAATCGATCCCACCCGTCCCTATCGCTGCTTCATTCCTGACGGACGCTACATCGATATATTCTTCTACGACGGCCCGATTTCTGGCGACATGGGATTCGATGACGTTTTGCAAAGTTCCGATTTTTTAGCAGGACGAATCGGACAGGCAGTTAAAGGCGATCGCCGCCAGTCGCAACTCATAAGTGTCGCAACTGATGGAGAAACCTTCGGACATCATAAAAAAGGCACGGAAAAATGTATTGCTTATGCCTGTGCGACCGAGTTTGCCAAACGAGGCTGGACAGTTACCAACTTTGCTCATTACCTTAGTATTAATCCTCCCACTTGGGAAGTCGTCCTCAAACCCGTAACCGCTTGGAGTTGCTCTCACGGAGTCGATCGCTGGCAAGATGACTGCGGTTGCGGCGGCGGTGGTGAATGGCATCAAAAATGGCGGCGACCGTTGCGAGATAGCCTAAATTGGCTGCGCGACGAGTTAACTAAGGTTTACGAAGACACGGGACGCAAGTTTTTTAACGATCCCTGGCTGGCAAGAGATGAGTATATACAGGTTATTTTAGATCGTTCGCGCGATCGGCGAAGCCTCTGCCCCTTGGGCAATCGCGTAGACGAATTTTTGATTCGCCATCAAAACCATCCCTTATCAGCTTCTGAAAAAATAGATGCGTTGCGCTTACTAGAAATGCAGCGTCATGCCTTGCTGATGTTTACCAGTTGCGGTTGGTTTTTGAAGAATTATCTCGTCCCGAAGGCGTACAAATCCTCCGCTATGCCGATCGCGCTATAGAATTAGCTGGAGAAGTTGCTGGAGTTTATTTAGAAGAGGAATTTGTCTTTCGCTTATCATTTGCTCCCAGTAATGTCGAGACTTTCAGAGATGGCGCAACAGTCTATCGCCAGTTAGTCGTCTCGGCAAGAATTAGCCTCAAGCAAGTAGCGGCACACTATGCTATTAGTTCTCTATTTAGCAATTATCAAGAGCAACAGCAAATTTATTGCTACGATGCCCAACAACTCGATTATCAGAAACAATATCTGGGATCGCTGACGCTAGCAGTAGGACAAGTGCGCCTCATCTCAGAAATTACCTTAGAAGAAAACCATCTTGTCTTTGCCGTTTTGCATCTGGGAGGATGGGATTTCCATTGCTGTATCCAATCATTTACCGGACGGCTGGCATATACTCAATTTAAAGATCGCTTATTCGAGCTTTTAGAGCAAGGCAGTACCGCACAATTAATTTTAGCAATGAGCGAATTATCTGACGATCGCTCGTTTAGCTTGCAACATCTATTTGTCGAAGAACGGCATCGGATTATGCAGCAGTTGACGGCAGAAACCAAAAAGAATTTGGATCGGCTTTATACTCAAGTTTATCGAGACAATTACAGCATCTTGGTGGCTTTTCAACGCGACGAATTGCCCGTTCCCGTCGAATTGCAAATCGCGGCAGAAATTGCCCTTTCTAACCGTTGTGCGACCGCAATCGCGACGCTAGAACAATCTGCTGGCGATCCCCAAGCCTTGCTTAATTGTGTCTCAGAATTAGGCGCGATCGCAACCGAAGCCAATCGCCTGCGCTGTCAGCTTCAAATTCCAGAAGCCAGAATAACTCTCGAACAATTGATTTTGCGTCAACTTTGGCAATTATTGCACGAAAACGATCCGTCCGTGTTAGAAGGCGATATCGAACGGTTAGTAAAGCTGATCGAGGTTTCTAAGCAATTGCGCGTCGGTTTATCGCTCGCTCGCGTCCAAGAACTCTACTACCATTGCTTATACGAAACAATCGTCCCCAGTTGTTTCTTAGACGAACGACAGGCGACTTGTCCTTGTCGTTGGACTCCTTCTCAACTCTGTCCTCTGTTAGGATTGGGTCAAGAGTTAGAAATCGATGTGAGTCCTTGGTTGAAATAATAAACTGAATTATTTTTAGGTTAGGTTTCGCTGTTGCTTAATCCAACCTAACATCACGCTACTAATTTCATAATTCAGCCGTCCTCCTCGCTCCGCTACGTGCGGGCGGGTTCATAATTCATAATTCCAATGACAATTTCTACCAATCGTGCTTTGAAAGAATGGGCAGTTGCCGTCAACGCCTTAGAAGCAGGTCAAACCATCTTACTAATGCGCAAAGGAGGTATCCGAGAAGAGAAAGGACGCTTTCAGGTGCAAGATAAACAAATACTGCTTTATCCCACCTACGAGCATCAAAAAACCCATCTTTTAAAACCCGAATATGCACGGCAAGTAGCCCCCGTTCCTTCGCTTTGGCATCCCGAAAACGTTCGCATTGGCAGTTGGGCAGAAATTACCGATGTTTTTACCGTAACTGAAGAAGCGGCGATCGCACAATTACTTCCCTATCATATTTGGGGAGAACAATTAGCACGGGATCGCTTTAACTGGAAACCCCGTCAACCCTTATACCTATTATTGTTGCGCGTTTATAAGCTTTCCACACACTCGACAATTCCCTATGCCCAAGAGTATGGCGGATGTAAATCTTGGATAGAACTATTAGAGAGCATTTCTCTTGAAGGGAGCATTGCCGTTTTGAATGATAGCGAGTATCGGGATCGAGTAAAAGCCATTCACCAAATAGTCGAGCAATATGACATCCAAGCCGTTAAATAAAGTACCCAAAAACAAAAATTTCTGTTATCTCTAAATAAAAGATAATAATTTGAAATATAGAAGTTAAGAGTTCAGTAGTTCAGGAGGAAAGTAGTCAATATTTTCCTTGTTCCATACTTCCGACTTCCGACTTCCGTACAGACGCGATATATCGCGTCTCTACCGACTTTTCCCTTTTCCCCACTTTATGGATGCTTTTAACTCAACTCCTCCCGCCTGGACAGAAACAGCCATTCACGCCCTAGATTTTTGCTGTCCTAACTGTAAAGCCTCTGTCATCAAAGCACAACGAGTTTGGATCAATAGACGTGCGCCCGCGATTGACGAGCAATATCGCCGTAAATGGCAGGAATTTTATCAATGCGAATGCGATCGCGTTTGGTGGGCCTGGAGTAGCGATCGCCCGCCATCAGAAATTGCCAATCGAGTTGAATGAATTTCCGTCCTCAAAACCAGATATCCTACTAAATATCTAAACTTGAGGCGCTCGTTAACATCAATGCAATTTTCCAAGATTTTAATTGCTAATCGAGGGGAGATTGCCCTGCGGATTCTGCATAGCTGTGAAGAACTCGGAATTGCCACCGTTGCGGTTCACTCCACAATAGACCGCCACGCTCTTCACGTTCAGCTAGCTGATGAAAGCGTCTGCATCGGGCCTCCACCGAGTAGCAAAAGCTATCTCAATATTCCCAATATCATTGCCGCCGCCCTGACGCGCAATGCCACTGCGATTCATCCCGGCTATGGATTTCTCGCTGAAAATGCTCGTTTTGCCGAAATTTGTGCGGATCACAAACTTACTTTTATCGGCCCTTCTCCCGAAGCCATTCGCGCTATGGGCGATAAATCGACCGCCAAAAAAAACGATGCAAAAAGCGGGAGTCCCTACCATTCCTGGAAGTTGGGGACTGGTAGACAACGAAAAAGAAGCAATGGCGATCGCCCGCGAAATCGGCTATCCCGTGATGATTAAAGCGACGGCTGGCGGGGGCGGACGGGGTATGCGTTTAGTACATGAAGAAAGCGAATTTTTAAAGCTTTTTCAAGCCGCACAAGGAGAAGCCGAAGCAGCCTTTGGCAATCCCGGCGTATATCTGGAGAAATTTATCGATCGCCCTCGCCATATCGAATTCCAAATCCTCGCCGACAGTCACGGAAATGTAGTTCATTTAGGAGAAAGAGAGTGTTCGATTCAACGGCGACACCAGAAATTACTCGAAGAAGCGCCCAGTTCGCTCCTGACACCGGAATTACGCGCCAAAATGGGAGAAGCTGCCGTTCGCGCCGCTCAATCGATCGATTACGTCGGTGCGGGAACGGTTGAATTTTTGGTCGATAGTAGCGGTGGTTTCTACTTTATGGAAATGAATACCCGCATTCAAGTCGAGCATCCCGTTACCGAGATGATTACCGGATTGGACTTAATTATCGAACAAATTCGCGTCGCTCAAGGAGAAAAGCTGAGAGTCACGCAAAAAGATATTACTTTTCGAGGACACGCGATCGAATGTCGCATTAATGCGGAAGATCCCGATCGCAATTTTTCGCCCCCAACCCGGCAAAATTAGCGGCTACCTTCCTCCAGGCGGCCCTGGCGTAAGGATGGATTCCCATGTCTACACCGATTATGAAATTCCTGCCTACTACGATTCTTTGATTGGTAAGCTAATTGTTTGGGGTCCCGATCGCGAAACGGCAATTAAACGCATGAGACGAGCCTTAAGGGAGTGTGCGATTACAGGCGTTCCCACGACGATTAACTTCCATCAAAAAATCCTCACCAATCCTGCCTTTATTGCTGGAGATATTTATACCAATTTTATCGAAGAACACCTGATGAATAAGTAAATATAGCTAAAAGTTAAGTTTTTCTGGCGTGAATAGTTGATATCCACCGACAAAACTTGCCAGAGGCTAGTGGAATTTTGGTACTTTACTCTTTCTCTTATTGACTTTTCTTTTCTTTAGGAGATATTTATAATAAAGTCCAATTTGAAGCGCAAGAATAGAAGATAGAATTGCGATCGCTCTTTTAAATTGTCTGTCTTCCATGCCATCACCGACAGCTACACTACTCATATCTTGTCCCGACCAAAAAGGACTAGTCGCCAAAATTGCAAATTTTATCTACTCAAACGGCGGTAACATTATTCATGCCGACCAACATACCGATTTTGCAGCAGGATTATTCCTGACTCGTCTTGAATGGCAACTAGAAGGTTTTAACCTGCCACGCGAAGTCATCGAACCTGCCTTTGCTGCTATTGCTAAACCCTTAGAAGCAACCTGGCAACTCCATTTCTCCGATACTATACCGCGCATTGCCATTTGGGTAACAAAACAGGATCACTGCCTGCTAGACCTACTCTGGCGACAACAAGCCAAAGAACTTCCCGCCGAAATCCCCCTAATCATCAGCAATCATACACAACTCGAACCAATTGTCAAGCAATTTGGCATCGACTTTTATCACCTCCCAATCGCCAAAGAAACCAAAGCCGAACAAGAAGCCAAACAACTAGAAATCCTCAAACAATACAAAATCGACCTCGTTGTCTTAGCAAAATACTTACAAATTCTCAGTGCCGAATTTATCGCTAACTTCCCCAAAATTATCAACATTCATCACTCGTTCCTACCCGCCTTTGCGGGAGCAAACCCTTACCATCGCGCCTACGAACGCGGCGTAAAAATTATCGGTGCAACCGCCCATTATGCCACAGCCGAACTCGACGAAGGGCCAATTATCGAACAAGATGTCGTGCGAGTCAGCCACCGAGACGACGTAGCCGACCTAATTCGCAAAGGGAAAGACTTAGAAAGAGTTGTCCTAGCCAGAGCCGTTCGCCTACACTTACAAAATAGAGTTTTAATCTACGGCAACCGCACCGTTGTTTTTGGATAAACTCTCAACCATTTTCGTTGCGATCGCGTCCTAATCTAATTCAGAAAAAACTGGCATTATCCAATGCTGTTTTTACTTATTTTTTAGTTGCGCTTTAATTGCCTCGATCGCAGTTTCAATAACTTTAACGCGAGCATAATATTTATTGTCGCCTGCAACAACCGTCCAAGGTGCAGCAGGGGTACTAGTACGCGCGATCGCCTGATTGACTGCCACTGCATAAAGATTCCATTTATCGTGATTGCGCCAATCTTCTTCGGTGAGTTTGTAGAGTTTAAACGGGTTATGCTGGCGTTCTTCAAACCGTTTCAACTGTTCGTCGGGGCTAATGTGCATCCAGAATTTGACCAAAACGTAACCAGCATTGGTTAATTGGGCTTCAAATTCGTTTATTTCTTGATAAGCGCGTCGCCATTCGTTTTCTTTGGCAAAACCTTCGATTCTCTCCACCAAAACGCGCCCGTACCAAGTGCGATCGAAAATATTAATCGTTCCTCCACCAGGAATTTTTTGCCAGAAACGCCAGAGGTAATGATGGCGCATTTCCTCGTCTGTTGGGGCTGCAAAGGCATAGACTTTGTAGCTGCGCGGGTCTAAAATGTCGGTCAGGCGCTTGATCGCGCCGCCTTTGCCTGCGGCATCCCAACCTTCAAAAATAATTAAAACAGGTATTTTTGCTTGGTGGATTTTTAACTGAAGTTTGCGCAATTCAACTTGTGCCTCGCGCAGTCGTTGTTTATACTCTTCCTTATCTAGACCTAAACTAAGATCGACTTTGTTTAGAAAATCGGGTTCAGTTGGTAATAACTGTTCTTGAGGCTGTATTGCGGGAATTTCTGCTGGAGAAATTTGCAGTCGATCTAATGCTTGAGTAATCGTAGCCACCAATTGAGAAAGGACTTTTACCCTCGCCCAACGTTCGCAGTTTCCTTCTACCAGCGTCCAAGGGGCAGCACCCGTGCTAGTATAGGCGAGCATAGCTTCTGCTAGGGCAGAATATTCTTTATAGCGTTTTTCTTGCTGCCAATCTTCAGGACGTACTCGCCAGGAATCTAATTCGTCAGCAGCGTATTTTTTGAGGCGATTTTTGAGTTCTTTGCGTCCCAGGTGAATCCAAAATTTTGCGATCGCAGCACCATTATCGATTAACTGACGTTCAAAAGCATTGATATCCTGCATCAAAAAGGGAACTTGCGATTCGCTGACTCGCTCGAATAATCTATCTTCGAGGACGTGAGTGTACCAACTGTGATAGAAAAATGCCAGACTTCCTTTAGGCGGAAGTTTCTGCCAAAATCGCCACAAAAAAGGATAATAAAGTTCTTCAGAGGAAGGGGAAAAAATGGGATGAACGGCAAAACCGCGCGGATCCATATAATTAATCGTTTTTTTAACTAATGCCCCTTTTCCCGCAGCCGCCCATCCTTCTAATACGATAATGACAGGTAATTTTTTATCCCAACAGGCTTTTTGCAGCGATCGCAACTGACGCATCAAGTCTTCTATCTGAGACTTATAGGAGTCTCTATCTAAAACAAGATCCAGATCGAGGGCGTTTAGCATTTTCTCGCGATCGTAAAAAATATTGGCTAAGATAAATTACTTAGTTCAATAATGAATGACGAATTAAAGTTTTTCATAATTCATAATTCATAATTCATAATTATTAAAGGAGTTTTAGTGTCGTCAGGTAAATCTACAATTCTAGTTACGGGTGGAGCGGGTTATATTGGTTCTCATGCGGTTCTCGCCTTACAACAAGCAGGTTATGAAGTCATCGTTTTGGATAATCTTTCTTACGGACATCCAGAATTGATACGAGACGTTTTGAAAGTAGAACTCATTGTTGGCGACACAAGCGATCGCGCTTTACTCGACGATTTATTTGCCAGCCGCCAAATTACAGCCGTCATGCACTTTGCTGCTTATATCGCCGTAGGAGAATCGGTCGTCGAGCCAGCTAAGTACTATCATAACAATGTCGTTGGTACGCTGACCTTGTTAGAAGCGATGCTTGCTGCTGGCCTTAAAAAGTTTGTCTTTTCATCTACCTGCGCTATTTACGGGATGCCCCAAGAAGTCCCCATGACAGAAACCCATCCTCGCGATCCTCTCAGTCCCTACGCAACGAGTAAAGACATGGTAGAGAGAATTTTAGCCGATTTCGATGGGGCTTATGGCTTAAAATCAGTTGCTTTCCGCTATTTTAATGCGTCTGGCGCTAATCCTGACGGTTTGTTAGGAGAAGACCACAATCCAGAAACTCACCTCATTCCTCTCGCCTTGCTAACAGCGCTTGGCAAACGGGAATCTTTATCGATTTTTGGAACGGATTACGATACGCCCGATGGAACTGCCGTTCGCGACTATATTCACGTTAGCGATTTAGCCGACGCACACGTTTTAGGATTGCAATATCTTTTAGATAGCGGCGATAGCAATGTTTTCAATCTCGGTAACGGCAATGGTTTTTCCGTGCGAGAAGTCATAGAAACAGCAAGGAAAGTCACCAATCGAGAAATTCCCGTCAAAGAAAGTCCCCGTCGAGCAGGCGATGCGCCTATCCTAGTAGGAAGTGCCGAAAAAGCCAGAAAAATCCTCGGCTGGAATCCTCATTATGCAGATTTAGCAACAATTGTCAACCATGCTTGGCAATGGCATCAAAAACGCCATTTAAATAATGAATGATAAATCGAGCTTTTTTCATAATTCATCATTCATCATTCATAATTTTTAAGTCATGGAAACAAGCAATAAAACTGATGAAATGACTCAATTAATTTCGGTTGTCGAACAAATCGGAGAAGCGGTGTTAGCAACGACTGAAACTGTCGAACGCCTCGCCGAGAAAGTTGACGCGATCGCAACGACCGTACAAAATCAAGGACAGCAAGTACAACAGCAAAGCTATCAAATTTTTGCCCTAAGCGATGCGCTGCAAGCTTTTTTGAACAATCAATCCCAATCGGGAGCGCAAATCGATCGCCTGACAGATGTGTTAGAACATTTAGTCACTCTCAAGCAAAGTAATTTAAGAGATCTTAATTCTTAGTTAAAATTTCTCATGTTAGTTTCTGCAAAAAAACTATTACTTGTGTGCTTCAGTGCTTTCCTCGGTTTATCAACCTTTGGATGTGCCCAAACCAAAGTGTCTCAATGTCAACAAATTATCGCTATTACCAAAAAAATTGCTCAAGAAAGTCAAAATAATCGTCAAACAACCGATGTAAAAAAAATTCTTCAAGTCGCCGATTTTTTTGAAGAAACAGCCGATAGCATGGAAAAAATTAGCATTCCTGACGAAAAATTAGCTCAATATCAACAAGGGTTTGCTGAAGTTTATCGAGGCAATGCTCAAGCTACCCGCGATTTTATTGCGGCACTCCAAAATAAAGATATTACTAGCGCTAAATTGACTCAAAAAAAAGTACAAGAAATCGGTAAGAAAGAACAACAATTAGTCACCGATATGAATACTTATTGTCAGGGAAATTGAGCGATGAAACTGTAGGGGCGCATGGCGTGCGCCCTAAAAGATAGTTGCTTCTGTAATACCCATTACCCAACTGATATTCATGCCTTCGTAAGGGCGATCGCATTAAAAATCTAATTTTTTTGAGCAAGCGCGATCGCTTCTACATAGAACGCGAGAATCGAAAAGTTTTGAAGCCAAACATCACACCAAAAAATTCTGGATAATATAATTGTAGGGTTTAACCCTCTTTTGTCACTCTCCGAAATCAATTCATAATAAATAAGTTAGTTTACCCAGAAGAATAAAAGGGTTGAAATTGATTCATGCTCTCAATAAGCTGATGAAATCCCAGCAATAAACGACGT
>JAAUUT010000039.1 GCA_012031035.1 Candidatus Altimarinota bacterium
GTCATTGGTTATTGGTTACAAACGATAAAAGACAAGTGACTAATGACAAAAAACAAAGGACAAATAACCAATGACAAAATCTCGTTATTTCTATCGAACATCTCAATCATTATTTTGGTCGCGATCGCCTTCGCAAACAAGTTCTCTTTGACATTAACCTAGAAATAGCAGCAGGCGAAATCGTCATTATGACCGGGCCGTCGGGTTCGGGAAAAACAACCTTACTAACTTTAATTGGCGGGTTGCGTTCTGCCCAGTCTGGTAGTTTGAAAGTATTAGGAGAAGAACTGTGCGATGCTAGTTCCCAAAAACTGACAGAAGCGCGACGACACCACGGCTATATCTTTCAAGCACATAATTTGCATCATAGTTTGACAGCACTCCAAAACGTCAGAATGGGATTAGAAGTACACGGTCATATTTCAACCCAAGAAATGCAAGCGCGATCGGCACAAATTCTAGAACAAGTAGGATTGGGAGAATATATTAATTATTATCCAGAGAATCTTTCTGGCGGGCAAAAACAACGAGTCGCGATCGCGCGTGCCTTGGTTAGCCATCCTAAAATTGTATTAGCTGACGAACCAACGGCTGCTTTAGATAGTAAATCGGGTCGAGATGTCGTTAACCTGATGCAGCAACTAGCAAAAGAGCAAAATTGTACAATTTTATTAGTGACTCACGACAATCGTATTTTAGATGTTGCCGATCGCATCATTAACATGGAAGACGGTTATCTAACCAGCAACGCTACACAAGTTTCAACTGTTTAGCTTCTAATAGGAGTCAAAATTGCTTTAAGGTTGATTTTGTATACAGTCTCCGATGACTCAGGATTCAAAAACAATGACCGATCCGCGTTCTGCTTTGATTGCTGCTGCAAGTCAATTCTATCAACTAGGCTGGATGGTAGGAACGTCTGGCAATCTCTCTGCCAAGATGCCCGATGGTAGCTTTTGGGTCACAGCTAGCGGTAAAAGTAAAGGGCAATTGCAAGAAAATGATTTCGTGCGCGTGACAGTCGCGGGAGAAGTTCTCGATTCAGGCGATGCAAATAACCGTCCTTCGGCTGAAACTAGCATTCACCAAGCCATTTATTCTCTCTACCCAGAAGCGAATGCTTGCTATCACGTCCATTCTGTCGAGGCGAATTTGGTTTCTAGCTGGGTAGAAGGCGATAGCTTAGCGTTACCACCTTTAGAAATGGTTAAAGGGTTAGGCGTGTGGGAAGAAAACCCGCAAGTAACTATGCCCGTCTTTGATAATTATCTCGAAGTGCCTCGCATTGCCCAAGAAATACGCGATCGCTTCTCTATTTCTGCGCCTCAAATCCCTGCCTTATTAATTCGTCACCACGGCGTTACTGTCTGGGCAAATTCTCCTCAGACAGCACAAAATTACGTGGAAGTTGCAGAATATATTTTTCGATACATTGTATCTGCACGTCAAAAACAGTGACCAGCGATTAGAGTTCAAAGTTCAAAGTTCAAAAAGCATAACGCCATCTCCCCGTCCTCCTTTTGCTCTCACCAAGCCCCATTCACCAGTCCCCATTCACCAGTCCCCATTCACCATTAACCAATCCCCAAAATCATCCCAGCGAGTAAAATGAATCCCAACCAAACATTTTGACGAAAAAGCTCTCCATAAACGGGATTGGGGATTTCTGGCAAACTCAGGCGAATATATTGACTCACCCAACCAGTAACCGCAATTCCCCAGGCTATCCAAAACCCCAGATGCAGTTCCATTACCGTACCCAGATAAGCCAGCAAACCTGCTGTAAGCGCAAAGAAAATGCCGACTGCTTCGGCTGCGTAATTGCCAAAAAATAGGGCGCTAGAGTTGATGCCAATTTTGCGATCGTCTTCGCGATCTGACATCGCATAAACGGTATCGAATCCCAACGTCCAAGCTACCGTTGCTCCCCACAATACCCAAGAATCGCTATCGAGTTGCGCCGTTACCGCACTCCAACTAATCAAAACCGCAAATCCCCAAGCGATAGAAAGCACGAGTTGAGGGACGGGAAAGACTCGCTTGGCAAGTGGATAGCAAATAATCACGGGAACGGCTCCTACGCACAGCCAAAAGCTGAGAGGATTGAGATAAAATGCGAGTGCGGCAGCACAAGCTAAGGCAATTAGCGCAATAATAATTCCAACTCGAATCGATAGGGCACGAGAAGCGAGAGGGCGATCGCGAGTTCTCTCGACTTGGGGATCGATGTCGCGATCCCATAGATCGTTGACAATACAACCCATCGCGCTAGTCGCTAAGGTTCCTAAAACAATCGTTCCAACCAAAGGTAAGGGAGGCGTGCCTCGCGCGGCCAAAAAGAGCGCCCAAAGCGCGGGAATCATTAAAATTAGCCGACCCTCTGGTTTATGCCATCTCAGGAGACGAACGATCGTTAACCAAGTTGGTTCTGAGAGTTGTTGAGATTGAGTCATTTGCTTTTAAAGTTTAAATTATAGAGATAAATTTTTTTAAGCTTTATTCTGATTTTTAACACAGTTGGGAGAAACTCTGGAATTAGAAGTAAGCAAAATCTATGGTGAATTATATCGATCGCGTAACAACAACAGAAGCCAATGCGTATCGGGCAAGCAAGACAGAACCGTCTATGCTTGCAGCAATCGACATTGGAACCAATTCAATCCATATGGTAGTCGTACAAATCGAACCGACGCTACCTGCATTTACGATTATTTCTAGAGAAAAAGATACAGTGCGTTTGGGCGATCGCGATCCGCAAACGGGCAACCTAACACCACAAGCAATCGAACGGGCGATCGCAACGTTACAGCGTTGCAAAGATTTAGCCGCGAGTTTTAATGTCGATCGCATCGTAGCGGTCGCTACTAGCGCGACGAGAGAAGCTCCCAACGGATTAGAATTTTTAAGGCGAGTCGAATCGGAAGTCGGCATTGTTGTCGATCTGATCTCTGGGCCGGAAGAAGCGCGGCGCATCTATCTCGGTGTCTTATCTGGGATGGATTTTCAAGATCGCCCTCATGTTATCGTCGATATCGGCGGCGGTTCGACGGAGTTGATTTTAGCAGATAGTCAAGAACCGCGCTTTCTCAGCAGTACTAAAGTGGGTGCAGTACGCCTGACGCAAAATCTCGTCAAAACCGATCCCATCTCGACCACAGAATTTGCCTACTTACAAGCTTACGTGCGAGGGTTGTTAGAGCGTGCGACCGATGAATTGCGCCTCTCTCTTCAACCAGGAGAAAAACCGCGTTTGGTCGGGACTTCTGGGACAATTGAGACGCTGGCAATTATTAATGCCTTAGAGAAACAAGGGGAAATTCCCAACCCTCTCAACGGCTATCAGATGAGTCGCAAAGACGTTCGAGAGATGGTCAAGCGATTGGCAGCTATGAATTGCGAAGAACGCGCCGCCATTCCAGGAATGTCAGACAAACGAGCGGAAATTATCCTTGCTGGTGCAGTTATCTTGTATGAAGCGATGACCTTGCTTGCGCTAGAAACAATCGTCGTCTGCGAGCGATCGCTCCGAGAAGGCATCATTGTAGACTGGATGCTAACTAACGGATTAATTGACAGTCGGTTGCGCTTTCAAAGCGAGGTACGCCAGCGCAGCGTTATCAAGATAGCTCGTCAATATCAGGTTAATTTAGAACATAGCGATCGCGTTGCTAATTTAGCGATCGGTTTGTTCGACCAATTGCAAGAAATTCTTCATACTTGGGGAAGCCAAGAGCGAGAATTACTTTGGGGTGCAGCACTTTTACACGCCTGCGGTTTATTTGTCAGCCATTCTGCTTACCACAAACATTCTTATTATTTAATTCGCCATGCAGAATTGTTAGGATTTACCGAAGTAGAATTAGAAATAATGGCAAGTATTGCTCGCTATCATCGCAAAAGTAAGCCCAAGAAAAAACACGAAGCTTACAACAAATTAGCCGATAATTATCGAAAAGCAATCAAACAACTCAGCACTCTTTTACGAATTGCTGTTGCTTTGGATCGCCGTCAGATTGGCGCGATCGCACAATTTGAGTGTAAATACGATTCTGAGTACAAAAAGTTACATCTACATCTTTTTACCTCGAATCCCGATGATGATTGTGCTATAGAATTATGGAATTTAGATTATGAAAAAGGCATTTTTGAAGAAGAGTTTGGCGTTAAATTAGTTTCAACTTTGGCGGTAATTCGAGAGATTTAATTATGTGGAATGGAAGTAATTGTAGGTTGGTGTAATCTAACCATATCTCTCCTTATTCACAATTCGATTTGAACCTACCAGTCGTCAATCGTATTTTTATAATCGCTGGTTATCGCCGATGTTTGCCACGATTGTTTAATCCAAGTCCAAAAACTTGATAAAGACTGTTTCATCTCATTCTTGAGATTCCATCTTTGAAAAGCTTGTTCGTAGGCCTCACCTTTATTTTGAAAGGTTTTCCAACAATCGAGCGACAGTCCTAGTCCCCAGATTAACAAGATATAGAGCGACCAAGAAAGCGTCCCACCGGAAATAGAATCGAGACTTATCAAGAAAATATTAACAATTAGATATTTAATTGTTTTTTGTTTTAAGAGATCTCGTCGATAAATAGCAAACTCTTGACGTTTTTTATCTAAAAACCTGCTATTAAGCCATTCTCGTTCTGCCGCTTGCATCGATTCATTGTCTATATCGAGTTCTGCGGCAATTTCCCACAATTGCTCTCGCGACAATTCTCCTGGATCTGTTTTTTTGGCGATCGCGAGTTGGAGAATGTTTTGGACATCTTCTTGGGAATAGGTTTGCTGGGGTTGCATTTCGGAAGCCGACATAATTTAACCTTTGAGAGCGACCTACTAATTAGGCTGTGCTATTTCTATTATGCCCAAGCACTCAACTAAGTTGCTTTCTCGTACCAAAATTTGTCGCTTGCTAATCTATGAGGAGAAGAGACTGCACGGATAACTGATAAGGTACGTCCTTGTTTTCAAAAAGCGAGATAAACTAAAAAAAGTTAATATTACTTAACAATTGTTTTGAGTCATGCAAGTAGCTTCAGTTGCATCTATCGCATCCATTCCAGGGACTTATTGGCAATGGCAAGGACATTCGCTTTACTACGTCAAAGCAGGTTCGCGACAAGCAGGACGACATCCACTGCTTTTAATTCATGGTTTTGGGGCTTCCACCGACCACTGGCGCAAAAATATTGCCGAACTCCAGCAAGATTTTGAAGTCTGGGCGATCGATTTATTGGGATTCGGGCGATCGGCGAAACCTAATTTACAGTATAGTGGCGATTTATGGCGCAACCAGTTACACGATTTCATCACGGAAGTTATCCGCGAACCCGTTGTTTTAGCAGGAAACTCGTTGGGTGGTTATGCTTCATTATGCGTCGCCGCACAGCATCCGACTTCGGTTGTCGGAGTAATCTTGCTTAACAGTGCGGGGCCTTTTAGCAATACTCAACCCGAACAAAAGTCTAATCTCTTACAGACGCTGATGCGTTCGGTTTTACTACAACCTTGGGCAATTTATCTCATTTTTCAATATACGCGCCAGCGGTCGGTCATTCGCAAAACTCTACAAAAAGTTTATCTCGACCAAAGTGCCGTCACCGAACAATTGATAGAAGACATTTATCGTCCTTCTTGCGACAAAGGTGCAGTTGATGTATTTGCATCCGTGTTTAAAACGCCTCAAGGCGAGAAAGTAGATATCTTACTTCAACAAATAACTTGTCCGTTATTAACAATTTGGGGAGAAGGAGATCCTTGGATGAGGTCAAAAGAACGCGGCGCAAAATTTCGTCAATACGCGGCTAATTTAACCGAATATTATATCCAAGCAGGTCATTGTCCTCACGATGAAGTGCCAGAACAAGTTAATGCTTTAATTCGTGATTGGATAAATACTTGCGATCTTTAAGATGACTTACCTACTCAAACTCTTTTTGGAGAGATAACCGTTTATGCCAACCGTTAGCTTAATTCGCGCCGATTCCTACGAACTAAACGCACTGCGATCGCGCTTAAAAATTTTACTCGAACCCATCGGAGGAATACAAGCATTCGTTAAGGAGGGCGATCGCGTTCTTCTCAAACCCAATCTCCTTACTGGAAGTCGTCCCACCAAAGAATGCGTCACTCGCCCAGAACTCGTTTACTGCATTGCTCAATTGGTCAAAGAAGCGGGAGGAAAACCTTTTTTAGGCGATAGTCCTGCTTTTGGGAGTGCAAAAGGCGTAGCTAAAGCTAACGGTTATCTTCCCTTAATCGAAGAACTAAATTTACCCGTCGTCGAATTCCACGGAAAACCTTATCAAACAGAAAACGATAATTTCGATCGCCTGCGCCTTTCTAAAGAGGCGATGGATGCTGATGTAGTAATTAACTTACCCAAAGTTAAATCGCACGTACAATTAACTTTAACTTTGGGCGTTAAAAATCTCTTCGGTTGCGTTCCAGGTAAAATGAAAGCTTGGTGGCATATGGAAGCGGGAAAAGATGCCAGTCGCTTTGGAGAAATGCTGGTAGAAACGGCAAAAGCAATAAATCCTGACTTAACGATTGTAGACGGAATTATCGGACACGAAGGGAATGGGCCTAGCGGCGGCGAACCTCGCCATTTAGGGATTTTAGGGGCATCAACCGATGTTTTTGCCCTCGATCGCGCTATGGTAGATATTCTAGGAGTCGATCCGGCGATCGTTCCCACAATTGCCGCTCAGATTCGCTTAGGATTGTGTTCGGATCTCGATACATGTCACTTTCCTCTCGAACATCCCTCCCAGTTACAGATCGATGATTGGAAATTACCAGAAGCGCTCATTCCCATTGATTTCGGTTTGCCAAGAGTCGTCCGTTCGACTTTTAAACATTTGTATATTCGATTCATTAAAGAAACAATGGGTGCGTATGTAGGGAAATAATTGCTATTTAAGGAGGTTTGGTTAAATTGGCTACATCAAAGCCTTACTATTTCGTCGTAATTTAAGAGACTAAGATATAGAGTCAATATCACCCTCCGATTGCTGATTGAGGGTCTTGAGACGGTCTTTTGTGTGGAGCGTTTCAAGACCCTTTTTTAATCAAATAATTTCCTACTGATTCAGCTTTCAAAGTAGAAATTTAGGAGAGAAGACAGTAAAGTTTTTTGCGCCCAAAGTGCTGCTTGAGTGCGATCGCGTACCCCTAATTGACAGAAAATATTGGTTAAATGATTTTTTACCGTTCCTTCGGTTAAGTGAAGTAAAGATGCGATTTCTCGATTATTTTTTCCTTGAGCGAGTAGCGTTAAGATTTCGATTTCGCGATCGCTAAAATCGTTTTGAGATAGAGTTTTCTGCGTTGAGGGAATTGGATTTAACTGAGCAAATACTTTCGGGGCGATCGTCGGGCCGAGTTGGCTGTATCCTCGATGTAGATTGCGAATCGCTGCTGCTACTTCTTGAGACGGCGTACTTTTGAGCAAATACCCCAAAGCGCCTGCTTGTAAAGAATGCAGTACGTATTCATCCTCATCAAAAGTAGTCAGCACTAAAATTCGTATCCAGGGGAAACGTTGATGAATATCGCCAGTAGCTTGCACCCCGTCGCAAATCGGCATTCGCACGTCCATAAGAATTACGTCGGGTTGTAGTTGAGATGAAAGCGCGATCGCTTCATTTCCGTCATTGGCCTCGCCTACTACCTCTAAATCTTCTTCTAGCGATAATAGAGAAGCTAAACCTTGACGAAATAAAGGTTGGTCATCTGCCAGCAGCAGTCGAATCATAGTAGCATTTTTTGACTTGGCGCACCTTCCATCTTATTCTGACTGCTCGACTGCTAAAACATGACAAAAGTCATTCATCTAGTTCGTGTGAGGAATTGTGACTTGAATCCTAGTTCCCAAACCAGGAGTGCTAGCAATCTGAATTTCTCCTCCGAGCATTTGAACTCTTTCTTGCATTCCTCGCAATCCATAGCCAGAAGTTACCGATTTAAAATCGAAACCAATCCCATCGTCTATAATTTTTAAAATGATTTCTGTTGGCATTGTTTGAGCGCAAAGATCGACGTGGGAAGCTCTACTGTGCCTTTGAATATTAGTTAGTCCTTCTTGCACGATACAGTAAAGTTGATGGCTAGTTTGTAGAGAAAGTTGAGGCAAATTCCAATTAATTTTTATTTTCATAAATTGATTTTGTTGAAACGGCTTTATTAAACTTGCGATCGCGTCTTTTAGTTCAAAATCTTTTTCCCGCATGGTAGATACGGCTCGACGCGCTTCTTGAAAGGCTTGAGCGGCAATATTTTTAGCAGTAGCAAGCACTTGAGCGGTGCGATCTCGATCTTGAGAATGCAATCTCTGAGCTAATTCTAATTGAACGTTGAGGGCAGTGAGGGTATGTCCGAGGGAATCGTGAATGTCGCGTGCAATGCGAGTTCTTTCTAGTCTAGTCGCTAGAGTTTCTATTTCTTTCATTAAAGCTTCTGCTTGCTGTCGGCTTTTTTGTTCTGCAACGGTGACATAGCTAAACAAAATCACAAAAATACTTGCTGCTAAATAAAGACCGCCGTTGTTAATAATGATGCCAAAAATAATTCGTTGGGGTTCGTATATTTGAGCGGCGTGCAAACGTAAAAACTCTATTGTTTGAGGAGCCTTTTTAAGAGATTCATGAATTTCGCAATAATGCCAAATAATCCCAGTAATAATAACCACAAATATTACATCTTTTTGCTTGAGCAAAAAAGCAACTTTTTGCAAAAACGAAATAGATTAACAATTGAAGTCCCCAACCCATAAAAATAGCTGGAATCAGTAAAAGAATTTCTAAGCCAATATATAATCGTCTCTGCCAAAGCAGACGGTCAATCGGAAAGAAAAAACTCAACCAAGTACAACCAGCGAGCGAAAAAAAGACCATCCAACGAGGAATTAGCGATTCTGGATAGGCAACATTGCGATTAAGAAATAAAAGACAAGGAATTACTAAAAAATGCACGAGTAAAAGCATCCATTCCACGCGACGCACGGTTCGAGGGATAGAAGAAAAAGCTACGGTGCGCTCGTCCATGATTCTCTATGCGATCGAGTTTTTTGATTAAATTAGACAAATATCTTACGATAAATACTTCTTAAATCGATATGACTTTAGTCATGAATTTAACATGACTTGATGCTATTTATTGTGCCAAAGCGATCGCCTATTGTACGAGAAGTGCGATCGCTCCCCAAACTCAATATTTATGCAGAAAAAAGTTTTTATGACATTTAATCAAGAAACCAAAGTCGATCTCAAATTTGTCTATCAAACAACTGCCACAATCGCTGCTGCTTTAGGGATGTGTCTGAGTCAGCCATCTCATGCTTCAGCAGCAACTTTAACCGACAACTCCAGGCTTGTTGCTGCGAGTAGCTTATCATCAACCAATACTATCTCGGATCGTCTCGCTCGCCAATTTCAGGCGACACTCGATCGCTCTGTCGCGGACAACATCCCCCCCGGTACAACTGTTGGAATCGTCACTCCTCAAGGAAGCTGGTTTGGTGCAAGTGGTGTTTCTAATCTAGCAACAGGAACTCCTGTTACTCAAAGCGATCGCTTTCCTATTGGTAGCATTACTAAAACCTTCACTGCAACAACATTACTACAACTGGCTCAAGAAGGAACACTCAGTCTAGACGATTCTTTAAGTCAATGGTTGCCCGAAATTGCTGCTAATCTTTCCGATGGTGAAAACGTGACAATTCGACAAATTTTGAATGGCACTAGTGGCATTTATAATTTCCTAGACGCTAACAGTTTAATTTACCCAGAAATCCTTAACAATCCGTTGAGAGATTGGCAGCCAGAAGAAATAGTGCAATACGCTTATCATAAGCCGCGTTCCTCAAATTGGGTTTACCCTAACACGGGTTTTATCTTAGCGGGAATGGTAATCGAAAAAGCGACAGGTTCTAATCTAGCTGAGGAAATTCGCGATCGCATTATCACGCCACTGGGACTAAACAATACTTTTTTTGCCCAAGAAGAAGAGATTCCTGGCGGATTCGTCAACGGTTACACAGATGTTGAGGGCAATGGCAGCCTTGATGATGTCACTGCCCTTAATCTATCCTGGGCATGGGCGGCTGGTGCAATGGTATCCAACACTCAAGATCTAAGTCGGTTTTCTGAGGCACTTTTTGGCGGCGAATTGCTCTCCCAGGATAGTCTCAACCAAATGCTAACCTTGAATAATACTGGAGATATTGGAATTGACTACGGATTGGGGGTGTATAGTGTTGACTTCGATCCTCTTATTCCTGGTTTGGGGAGAGGATTTGGACACGGTGGCGATGCTCCCGGACATAATGCTTTTATGTTCTACTTTCCCGAACGAGATATTACGGTTGTAAGCTTACAAAACAGTCAGCCACCCAACGATGTTAATCCTGTGGTTCCTATCCTGGAAACCTTGCTCGAAGAGGGACAAGGAAGCAATCCCAAGTCTGTATCAGAGCCAAGCGTTGTGACAGGGTTAACAATTCTTGGTCTGGGGAAGTTGTTAGGATATATGCGATCGCGTCTTAGAAGAACCCAATAATTTTAGAACCGTATCTGAATTTAGATGTTATTTAGAAAAAACTGTTTTTTGTTAATCGATCCAATGGAAGTACAAGAGCTAATCAGACAATTTCCCCATCTTGTGAATCGGCTTGAAGCGTTTGTTCTGCTTGACAATGAGCGGTCATCCCAAGTGCTTAACAAATTGGGGTTTGTTGAGGAGGGTATTCTGAGAGAATACGGTTTCTGGAAAGAGCGGTTTTGGGATATGCGATGTTTTTCTCTGTTGAAGCGAGAATGGTCAAACAATTAAAATCGTTTTTTGCAGGTGTATTGTGAAGATCGAATTTGTACCATTACTGCAACTTCAGCGCGATCTCTACAACATTCCACGAGGACAGGAGCGTTTTCGCGTTTACCTCGAAACAATGCTCGACGCTGATGCTTCGGCTATTAAATTGCCACCATTAGCAGTAATGAATCCGATGGGTAAAGAACACATACCTGCAATGCTCGATACCCTGCTTGCTATGAATTCGGATACTATAGCAGATCGCGCGATTGCCCACAGGGCAGCGGCAAAGCCGATCGCAGAGGCGTTAGATGGGTTTGAGGAAGATTCAGGCACATTAAAACTAGGATTGGTAGTTGCTGACGATTTAATGGGAGAATGGACAAATCGTTACACGAGTGAATTTAGCGATCGCTTTGAGACAAAACACAGCCTCAAGCGGGGTTGGTTGAGTGGAACTTTATGGACGAGCGAAGTTCCATCGATACCAAAGGTGCGTGAAGTGACATTAACCACCGTGTATCGCGCAGCGTATATTCGACGGTACGGGTTTGCACGCACCTTGCAGGAGATGTTAAATCAAGAAGGATATGCAATGGCAATGGCAGGTTGCAGACAACCCAATCTCGACGCGGACGATCTTGTCTACACTCGCGAGATCGTTGCACCACATCTTTCTACTCAAGATTATCCTACAATTGTGGCGTGTTTGTTTGGCGATCGCGCTGCTCGTTCTCTAGGGTACACACCACAAGGCTTAAGCGAATATGCAGGTTTAGCACTGGCATTGTATCAAGCGCAGAATAACAAATCGGCGTAGAGAACTTGTTAGTATAGGTGCGATCGCGCCCTAGAAAAGCCAAAGAATTTCAATCTCATATCAAATTCTTTTACTCAGTAGTGCGAGCGTTTTGCTCACTTTTCGGAATTAGTAAGTTTTAAGGCGAAATATCTCCAACATTAGTATGATTTTTGATTAATTCTAAAAATTGTGAAATCTGTTGAGTAGATCTGATGTGATAGACGCTTTTGGTATTTTGAGCTTGCTTGACATACTCGCGATATTTGGGGGTCAAATACTTGTAACATAGCCAAAGCACGCGGTAGCTAATCAGCGAACTCTTTAATATTGGACTCCTTTCAGGCCAACCTTCGGGCGGTTTAAAGTGACCTGCGATCGCGCGTTTAGTTACCCACCAGAAATGCACGTATAGCGGTAGATCGACAAAAACCAGACTATCTGCCTCATTCAGTCGCATCCAGAGGGTTTCCATACAACCAAACCCATCAATAATCCATCGGTCAGTCGCCAAAATTTGCTCGTGAGCGCATTTATAGTCTTCGGGTGAAACCTCAATGCCTCCCGATTGATATTGAATCTTATCTAAGATGTAAAGTGGCAAACCAGTAATGTGGGATAATTTTTTGCTTAGCGTTGATTTACCTCCCCCGGCATTGCCAAATACTGCTACTTTTTTCATAATTTGGATGTTATCGAGAAATTTTATCTAACTACCTTTAAGGTTGACAGACTGCTAAATAGTGGGTCTAGGTTGTCCTGCATAGCCATCAAACCAACCCTTGTGGTGTCCTTTTAAGTATTCTTCTTCCTGTGCTAGGAAATTCTCTGGGCGTGCTTGCTTTCCACAATATCCATCCCGATATCCAGCTTGATAAGCGGAAGCTAATTGTTGTGAAGACATTTCGCGAGACATAGATTTTTATCCTCCTCTTTAGTTGTTGTCTTTGGAAGATTTAGATTGACGAATACTGCGAACATACTACTACTGTAATCTAAAAATCCCATCCTGAAACTAAAACATGACTTTTGTGGGAGAAATTGCAGTCAACTCTCGGCTACATTACTCAACAGTTGTTTAAATTGCCAAGTTTAGACTCATGATAACTTGCGATCGCCTTTCTGCAATCGTTAGCCTGATGACTGCGACAACTGCTGCTTTAGTTGTAGTCGCTCCCCCGTCTTACGCTGCTAGTGTATTTCTGGTTAACTCTGGCGTAACTAGCGTCACTCTAGATACGGAATTATTAGCCAGTGTAGGTCTTTCACTGACGGGAGCAGATAATACCGTTCCTGCTGCTGATAGGTTTTTAGTAGGGTTTAACATCACTCCCGAAACCAACTTTACTTTTAGCAATGCTAATGGTTTTACGCTTCTAGGCGGTGCGATCGCCCATGAAGGTTCGGTAACATTTAATGATGCACTAACGGTAGGAAATTTCTCGATTGGATTCGACCAAACTCGTGTAACTGAAAATGCTAGTGGTTTGTTTGTCAGAGATACCCTCGACACTGAAGCCATTCTTTTTGATGTTGTGACTCCGAGCGAGTTAGCTTTTGAGGAAGCCGAAGAAATACTTTTTCTAGAAGCAGAATTACTGATTTCTGATGAGTTTGCCGAATTTTTAGGAAACACTGACTTGGCAGGTGGTGTTGTTGGTGCTGCTCGTACTGAGGCGATGACTTCTGCCATACCCGAACCGAGTACCATCTTGGGGACGTTTTTAGCAGGAGGATTGCTATCGGCTGTTCGTCGTCGTACCAAGCTCAAATAAATTGATAGTTAGCATAAAAACAATGATTCACTTACTCTACACAAAAATTCCTGCTTCGATCGCGATCGCCTGTCTTATTTGCACTGTTGGACTTACATTACCTCTAGAAGCTCGCTCTAATACTTGTACGGAAGTAGCCTCAAAAAATTCTACTGATAACATTGTTGACATTGCCACTTCTAACGATTCCTTTAGTACCTTAGCTGCGGCGATTGAAGCAGCAGGATTGAGAGAAACTCTCTCATCAAGTAATGGCTCATTTACCGTCTTTGCGCCTACTGATGAAGCATTTGCCGCCTTACCAGAAGGAACCCTAGAAGAACTTTTAAAACCCGAAAATCGCGATGAACTAGTAAAAATCTTGACCTATCATGTCGTTCCAGGACGGGTGACTTCAGAGCAACTGTCCAATGGTTCTGTGGAGACGGTTGAGGGTCAGTCCGTCACGGTAGATGTGGGAGAGCGCGAAATTAAAGTCAATGATTCAAATGTAATCCGCGCAGATATTCTTGCGAGTAATGGAGTCATTCACGTCATCGATCGCGTGTTGATTCCACCTCAAGAATAGAACGATTTAATAACAATTGTCATTCCTTTGGGCATCAGAAACTAACCTAACATTAACCGAGCAAACAAATGGAAAGTTTACTTGTTAGCAAGAAGACGCAATGTTTCAAAATTAAACTAAAACCAGGAATTACCGATTATGTTATTTTCTGGATGCAAAACTTATCAGATAGACGCGATCGCATCAATCATCTTCTCAACCAAAAAGGAATTGTATTAGAATCAATTTTTTTAGAAAAGAGCTTAGAAGGAGATTATTTAATTTTGTATCAAAAGAAAGAAAGCTCAGACAAAACCAACAAAATTTTCGAGCGATTTCGCGATCCTTTAGAACCTGCGATTCAGCAATTCATCAACGATACTGTTGAAGATGTTCGACCGCTCAAAATGCTTTTTGATTGCAATGTTTCATAAGGAGAAAGTTATCATGAAATTTCAATTAAGCATAAAAACTTGTAGTCTTGCGATTGTCGGTTCTTTGGCAATTAATTTTAGTCAAGGAGAGCTTGCTAGTGCGGGCGGTTGTGCTTCTCAAAACAAGGTACATTTTAATGGTTTGGATTGGGGCGATTGTGGTGGGGTTTCTGTAGGGACAAATCAAATAAATGTGGAAGAATTTAAGAGTCGCCAAGAACAGCAGCTAGCTGCCGCGATCGCGGATTATAACAGCAATTGGTCAACTTATTACGCTCAATGGTTAGAAGAACAAAGAGTGGTAGCAGCGCAAAAACAGCAACAGAAACAGGTGGCTTTAGCTGACAACACTATCTTGTGTTTAAAAAGTGATGGTGCTGCACGTTATTTGTGTCAACTCTAGAGGCGATTGATATGCAACTCTTCTGGCAAACTGTAAAAATCGCGATCGCTACCCTAGCGATCCTCGGCATCGCAGACAACGCTAAAGCAGCTACTCTAAATAACAATCCCTTATCAGACGACCTAACTCAGCAATTGCAATCTATCCTCGCTCGCAATGTTCGAGAAAGTGGAACTCCTGGTGCAACAGTCAGTATTATTACTCCTGAAGGAACATGGACGGGAGCGAGTGGATTTTCCAATCTAGCAGAGGGAATCCCCATGCAACCTGACGATCAATTTAACATTGCCAGCGTCACCAAAACTTTTACTGCCGCCACCGTGCTGAAACTGGTAGATGAGGGACGGTTGAGTTTAGAAGATAACATCAGTCAATGGCTTTCTCCAGAAGTCATCGGCTATATTCCCGATGGTGACAAAATGACCATTCGCCAACTATTAAATCATACTAGCGGCATTCGCAATTATACCGATGGAACTGCTTTTCAGTGCGATCCGGCAGACTTAGCCAATTGTGATTATCTGCGGGAATGGCAATCCGAAGAACTAATCGCTCTAATCGACGGAAAACCGCCTGGTGCGCCTCTAGGTACTTTTAGTTACTCCAATACCAACTATGTTTTGCTCGGAGAGATTGCAGAAGCGGCAACCCAATCGACCTATGCTGAGGTTTTGCACAGTCGCCTTCTCGCGCCTTTGGGATTAGACGACACCTTTTATCCACCCCAAGAAATGGTTCCTAGCGGATTTGTCCCAGGATACTTCGATCTTAATGGAGATGGGGATCTCGACGATCCATTAGAAGATCGGTTTGGTTCTGTTAAACTTTTGACTACTTCTGGCGGGTTAGTATCTAATGCAGAAGATGTCAGCACATTTATTGATGCTCTATTTACAGGCAAGGTATTAAAGCCAAAAACTTTAGAAGAGATGCTTAATTTTGTCAATGTAGGAGGTTTTTCCGATCCACTAGGGAGAGTGGGATATGGTCTGGGCGTATGGAAGGCACAAACGTCTTTTGGCACTGCTTGGGTGCATGATGGTGCCAATCCAGGTTATGAATCCCAGTACGTATATTTTCCCGATTTGAACATTACTGCTACTGTTTTGACTAACGAACGCAGGGATTTTAATCGCGATGGCAGTTTGGCAGAAGTCGATTGGCAAATCTTGTCAGAAAGCGTCGAGATCGTATTGCAGGATCGCCAATCAGTTCCAGAACCAGGCATGGTTGTTGGTGCGATCGCCATTAGCGCTGGGATGCTGTTAAGACGGAAGCGTCCTACTAGTTAAACTGTCCAGATTCGCTCTCATCTCGACTATGATATAAATAACTAGAACAGTAATTCTAGATGAGTTTTCTGACATTGATCTCGGGTTTATGTCTTGCTCTAGTAGCACCTGTACTTTTGGCTGGCTTTGGCAATTCTCAGAGTCTCACCAGCAAGGTGTTTGAGCAGATCTTTCTAGCAACGTTGGCGATCGCAATTTTAGGAATCGTCATCTTTTGGGAAAAACAACCTTTATCTTCGATTGGCTTGCATCCTTGGCGCTGGCGTTCTCTAATCTGGGGTTTAGCGTTCGCTGGCATTCTCATTTTCATTTACTCTCCCCTGTTGCTCTGGGCAATGAATAAACTAGGTAGAAGCGGGTTTGAAGGCGGTCTTGACAAGCTCGCTAAACTTCCGATTTGGTATCTCATTTTTGCTGTCGCGATCGGTGGAGTCGTAGAAGAGATATTATATCGAGGTTATGCTACCGAACGATTGTCAGGATTGACGGGAAGTTATTGGATCGGTGGCGCTCTTTGTGCGATCGCGTTTGGTTTAGCTCATGTGCCCCTCTGGGGTTGGAATGCAGCTTTCACTACGGTTATTTCAGGAGGTTTGCTAACCCTCTTTTATCTAGGGACGGGAGATCTCATCGCTTGTATTATCGCTCACATTATTACCGATACTGTTGGCATCATCGTCAAGCCGCAAAGCGATAATTTGTAATTTCAATCCTCTTTAATTACGAACCGACGCGGACGCGAGCGTTGCCGGAGGAAGCCCGACGAATTACGAATTATTAAGGTGCTGCTTTGCCCAAAGTGCTGCTTGAGTGCGATCGCGCATTCCCAGACGATTCAACACCTGAGAGACATAGTTTTTCACCGTTCCCTCTGTCAGATGCAAAGTTTGAGCAATTTCTCGGTTGCTTTTGCCCATCGCGAGTTGCACTAAGATCTCGCGTTCTCTCTCCGTGAAGTTATACTGTTCGGAAGATTTGAACGTCATGGGGGCGTTGAGTTGGGCAATAACTTTCGGCGCGATGGTCGGGCCAAGCTGGCAGTGTCCCTGGTACAAAGTCCGAATGGCGGTGGCGAGTTGAGGAGCCGGCGTACTTTTAAGTAAGTAGCCCAACGCTCCTGCTTGCAGCGATTTCCAGATGTATTCATCTTCATCAAACGTGGTCAACACCAAAATGCGTATCCAGGGAAAGCGTTGATGAATTTCCTGAGTTGCCATCACGCCATCGCAAATAGGCATTCGCACGTCCATCAAAATGACATCGGGTTGCAGTTGAGATGAAAGCGCGATCGCTGCTTGTCCATCGCTTGCTTGCCCAACAACATCTAAGTCGGGTTCCAGTGCCAAAAGCGAGGCAAGTCCCTGACGAAATAAGGGTTGGTCATCGACTATAAGCAAGCGAATCATCATTCAGATAAGGGAATCGTAATGCGAATAGAAGTCCCCTGACCTACTGCACTTTGAATCTTAAACTGCCCATTGAGTAATTGTACCCGCTCTCGCATTCCTAGCAGCCCAAAACCCGCACGAGTTAGGGCAGGATCGAATCCAATCCCATCATCGCGTAGCTCGATTTCGATCGCGGTTGGAGTCGTGTAGCTGTTTAAATTTACCTGAGTGGTCTGAGAATGTTTTTGTACGTTCGTCAGTCCTTCTTGAATTATGCAATAAAGTTGATGGCTTTGCTGAGTTGTTAGTAAGGGCAGTTTGAGATCGCAGTGAATTTGAAGAGAACGATCCTGGCGAATCCGATCTGCCAAATTCGTCAACGCTCGATCGAGATCGAAGTCATCGTGTCGGAGTATCTGTACAGATTGCCGCACGTCTTGCAAGCATTGTTTGGCGAGTTGATAGGCGATCGCCACTGCCTCTTGCGATGCGTTAGGATTGGTCTGAAACAGTCTCTGGGCCAACTGTAGCTGTACGTCGAGCGTAGTAAGCGAATGCCCCAAAGAATCGTGAATTTCTCTAGCAATGCGAGTGCGTTCCAACGTCGCTGTCTGCGCTTCTACCTGTTGAGCTAACGCTTCTGCTTTTTGACGATTTTTTCGTTCTGCAACCAATACAACCCCAAAACAAATGGCAACCAAACTTGCCCCTATATAGTTGATAACATTCACTAATAAAATAGTTGGAACGTGGTAAACAGTAATACCAGCCCCAATCCGTTCGACCACTTCTGCAATCCGTTGCGGCAAAATCCAAGCAGAGATGACGGTGTTGCCAATGCCAAGGGCGATCGCAGCTACAACTACTTCTCGCCAACGCAGCAGAAAACAACTCTTGGCAAGGATAAAATACATCAACAGATCGAACCACAATCGCATCGTCAAGGCTACCAAAATCAGCAGCAGTTCGATCGCCACATACAGACGACGCTGCCAAAGCGGACGGGCAACAGGAAAGTAGCCACTCAAGCAAAAAAAAATTCCTACATAAGCGCAAAAGAGAGGCAACAGTTGTGGATGCTTCTGAAAATAGTCGCTGAGCAACCCCGATAATAAACTTGCCAGCAACACCATCCATTCCACATATCGTACCGTCTGCCGCAGGGACGCAAAGAGGCTGTTTGTTTTGTCATGCCAACTCGTGCAGAAAAGCCATCTATTCCGATCTTGCAATAAATGGACTGGCGCGATCGTGACGAAAGTCATGAAATTTGCCTAACTTTAGGCAAGGTTGCGATCGCATTTCATCGCCTACAGTGAGATTGTTCGCATTGTTCAGGAGTGACTGTATGAAATCTGTGCGGTTATTTTTTTGGGGTCTTGGCGTAGGATTGCTGGGAATAGGCATCGGTACGATTTCGGCGCAAGCAGAACCCGCCCCCCTATTCGCGCCAATTTTGCCGGAAATTCGCGAAAAATTACCTCAAGGATTGCAAATGCGCCTACCAGCTACACTGCCCGAACGCCCAGAAACACTTTACCCCTTCGTGAAAGCGAACGATCGCGGTTTGCAAGTATATTTAGCGATCGATGCAGAATGCGATCGCCCTAGTTGTTCGGTGGGGGGAGCCTCTGTCTTTACTCAAACGGGATTTGCTTCCTGGCAGCGCAAACTAGAAAATGCAGAGGCGATCGCTTTACCGAATGGCATCCAGGGCTATTATTTAAAGCTAGGAGAGGGGGAAGATGCAGACCATTATGTCATTTGGCAGCAGGACGGCGCTGGCTATGTTATTGGTACAGACAGCCGCAACACGGAGCGACAAGAGTTGGTGCAAATTGCCGCGTCAATGGTAAGCGAGCCACCGATTCGATAATCTTGACAACGATTATGAGAACATTACATGGAGGATAAATCCTATTCTCCCTATCGAGAGCAATGCCAGATTTAGGATGGTTCCGTGGTCGTCCTGGTCTTGGTTTGGCGATAACGCCGTTTATGCAGCGCTCGTTGAAGCGATTATAGAAAACAATATTCTATTTTCACTTTTTCAATAAAGACTTTTAGTGTTCGCTATATAGTTGACTATTCGACCCCCAACTCCTCCTTCCACTGCTTCAGATCTTCATCCGACAACGACGGAACCCGCTTTGCAGTTTTTGGTCCATATTTCGTAGGAGGAATCGATTTCACCAGATCTCTAAACTTATGTTGTGGTAATTGTTCGAGCGCCTTCAGGGCCGCACGCATTACAAAGCTCGTAGTAGGAGCGATAACGCCGCCTACAACTTCTGCTTTGTGCTGGAGTCTCTCAAGCCGCCTATTATCCTCGCTTGTAAGAGACAATGACCTAATATTTCGCCATCCTTCTTTCATGCCGTCAAGCTCGCTAAAAAAAGTTTGTAATACACACTAGATATATCAAAGGCAAAATCGGTCTGAAAAGAGCGTTTCGGGGACGAAAACTCTGGTTTTGGGCATCTGATTCAAGGGTATCGGCGACCTCACGATCGCCTGTTCTTATCCTTGCATCAAAGATAAAACCTAATAAATTCAACTACTTAGTCGTCCCTGAAAAATAGGGTTTAGGATGAGGCAGAAGAAGAACACACAGACGTAGAAAAAAATCGACAGAGCTTTCGGAGATTGAAACCACAGCCAGCTAGCAGCGCATTGATTAGATCGCCTGTGTGTGGTGCCTTGTAAGTAATTGCGACCCATACCGTGGTCATGTTTGCAATGTCCAATCACGGGTTCGATAGCACTGCGACGCTTAAGCAACTTCTTAATGGTAGTACAGAGCTTACGTTTGCCACTCACCAAAACATTCACATGACTAGGATGATGTAAAGCACCCCGAAAGCCTTTGTCTACAACCGCCTGTTGGACGGAAACATTGGTTAATTGTTCTACTTGAGTCAGTGCTGGAGCAAGTGTAACTCCATCGTAAGGATTGCCATGTTTGGCAAAAATCCCTACAAGCCAGTTACTTCTGCACCCACTCTTTGTCGCCATTTAACCAGTGTTGTGGGATGACAAGGTAAGTCATGGTGAAAAATCTGTTCGCCGCAAAAATATTGCCAGTAAGGATTTTCCACCCACTTGTTGACCACTAATTCATCGCTTTCGTCGTAAAGCGCGCTGAATTAGTGCAGTCCCACCATCAATCTAGTCGCTAAACGCGGTCGCCCTGCCTCAGCTACAATTTGTTGGCCAAATTCAATCTCGAAGTAATCCCAGTCGATTGCTTGAGCCATTTTGACTAAAGGATGTTGATGATTTAATTGGCGTTCGAGTAAAAGAGGATTGTTAGGCAGATCGGGGGGAACAGATTTGCTCATTTTGCCAGATTTTCTAGTAGAGAGTCAGCTTTCTGGCAATTTTACAACAGCTTTTCTGGATTCAAATTGTTATCCTGACTTTATTTAACACTTTTTTCAGGGACGACTAGTCTAAACTCCAGTATGGTAGCAATCCTCGGCATCGCAGACAACGCTAAAGCAGCTACCCTGACTAATAATCCCTTATCAGAAGACCTCACCGAGAAATTGCAATCTGTACTCGATCGCAATGTTCGAGAAAGCGGAACTTTAAACACTCTCTATACATTCCACTAATGAGTCCTAGCAGTTAAACCTTCCAAATTCGATACCATACAAATAACCAGAACAATAATTCTATATGAGTTTTCTTCCAACGATCGCGGGTTTATGTCTTGCTCTAGGCCTACCTGCACTTTTATTCATTATTTTTGTGAGAAAAGTTTGTAGGGAGCATCCAGTTTTGGCAGAAAGACTTAAATAGCAAGTAAACCATTGAGGTAAGCACAACGAACCGAAAGGATGTGATTGACACTCTCAACATTCCACTGTGCCCCAGCAATTTTTATCCTGGCACCAATCTGTTTAATAGCCGACTCGACAGCACCGGAACCTATAGAACAAAATTGTTGAGCCTGGTAATAGCTATAGTTGACGATGCGAGAGCGATGGGAAGTTGAGATAAGCGATGAAGTTCTTAACTTGTTTGCCTCGGCTTGAATGCAATAAAGCCTGAGTTTCTTCTACTTGACCCTGCCACAAAAGAGTTTCAGCCGCTTTGAGTCGCTTAAAAGAACCACCAATTTTGTAAAGATTCTCTTTGAGATGATACCAATCTAAAATTTCCCAACGCTCAAAATGCTCAGTTTGACCAAATTCTTTCACTAAATTCCAAACACCATCATGACCATCTCCCAAGCACACAAGTGGATTAACCAGATGCTGGCTATTGACATAATCGACTAACGATTGGTTATCATCAAAAAAAGCACCATAGTAAATCCCTTGCAGACGAACGGCTTTATAGTCTCTCCACTGACAACTTTGCTTGAGTTTTCCCCGAAGTCGGACTTTTCCTCCATCCACACTCAGTTCACTAACGGCTATTTGAGCTTGTGGTAGTTGAAAATCTTGCGACAGAACTAGTTGTTGTTGCGTTGAGTGACCAACTTTCACTCCTGTCAATGCCTCAATCTCAATTTCTGCATTTTGGTAGGATTGATTGGCACATAGCCTCAAACAGCACTTTTAAAGCAATGGACTTAACCGACTTCTTGGCTTCAAGCCCAGTCTCTGTAACTGTTTGGCTTTCAATTTTAGTTCCCCAACTAAGCTTTTGATTTTTCGGGTTTTACCGACTTTTGTTCTTGTTGTTTGTGTGATAAAAAAAGGGCGATTTCTGGGCTGACCAGCTCTAAAATTTGACTTCGTACTGTTTTTTCTATGCCTTCGAGGTCGGTTAGTTTACTAGGGTCGGCTTCTTCATACAACAATGTTGCCAATTCTTGTAAACAAGTTTTGAGCCGTTCTTGTCGCTCCTGGTTCATGATTCCCACACTACACTTCTTTGTCTCTCTTATCTTCTCCTATAACTTGTATATCTTCCAAAACTGGATGCTCCCAGTTTGTAAGACTTTAACGCCCAAATTAAAACGATTCAACCGTCAACTAAAAACTCAACCAACCAATTTTTGAGATGAAAAGTCGCGCGGCAATCATCTTCGTTGTAGCGTAAAATTGCCTCTAAAAAAGTACGATCGCCTGTTGTTAGCCAGCGATCGTACCAACAGACGCATTGATCTCCGCTAACCCCGCGATCGCGCCATTGAAACCCTATCCAATTAGCTAACGCTTTGAGCGAGTAACTTTCAACGGGAAATGTTACCGATGAGATCGTTCGTTTATGAAGATCCACACAACGAGATATTAAAGATTCCATTCGATCTCTGGGCGTTTTATACAAATTTGCCAATCGTTTAATCGTTTCTACTTCGTACTCTGAAAAGTGAAAAATTGGTGCATTATCGTAAGCACTAACAACGGCTAAAAATTGTTGCCAAATTAGACCTTCATCTTCGGGTTTCTCAGCTAAAAATGGATAAAAATGCTTGCTATTGGTTTGGCGATCGACGAGTAAAAGACCTAATAAATAGTCTAAATTCCGTTCTGGTTCTGCTTCAATATCAAAATATAACTCGATTTCAGCCGTTGGAATTGTTTTGCGAATATCTAAAAATCCATTAAATTTGCGAATAGCTCGTTGTTCGACAATTGCTTGAGCTTGTTGTTTTAACTGAGCGGCCACTTCTCTACCCATAGTTTCACCTAAATTAATCGGACAAGCATCAGCTAGAGAAGCGACCGAATCAACGCCCATCGCTTGCAAATATTCATAACGGTTAGGCGTAACGCCAGGAACCAAAGAAAGATGTTGCTGAGATTGAGCGAGTGAATAACAATGACTGTACCAATGACATAAACTACATCGCTGGCGGGAAATAAAAACCTCTGGTTCTCGACGTACTAAAAGCATCTGTACGGCATCTTTGAGGGTTTCTCGCATTCGCGGAAGCCATTCTAGTAAATCTACCGTATAGCGGTTTTGACGGCGTAAAACCACCTCAGAAGTCGTCGGAAAAACTCCCTGCATCGTAGCTAGTAATTGCGCGTAAAAAGCCGCCACTAGTTTATATTCTGGCTTGGGACGGCGACCTAATTGAATGCTAACAGGCGAATACCACCAATTGCCAAACTTAGAGATTCCCGGACGTTTAATTAGTAAATGAGGCGTTCCTAATAAGATAATGCGATCGCCTTTGTCGTTAACCGGAGGGGGATCGCTTGGCGTTGGTACGCCCACTTGACTTAACAAATCCCAAGCCTGAAAATCGGATAGGAGTAAAGCCCCTTGATAAATACACTCTACTCCTTGCTGCATCAATGCTTCAGTTTCTTTTGCTCTGGCTTCCCAATCTTGATGAGATGCTTGGGGCTTTTGATAATTGGGATAAAATTCAGCAAGCACTGTAACAACATGATTGTGGCTTTCTTGTCGGAGTTTCAGAAGAAAATCTCTTTCTGGATCTCTTTCCTCAGAATTTTTATAGACATTTAAAAAAGCACGACGAGGACAACGTTTATAATCCAATAGCAGAGCATCAGTCAGCAGCATTATGATTGTTAGAAGTTAATCTTCCCTATGAAATAGGATAAACCTATCTGAATTATGAATGATGAATTATGAATGATGAATTCAAAAACTAATGGACATTGATAAATACAGACAGGCATTTCCAGGACTAGAGGATAAAGTCTATTTCAATTTCGGCGGACAAGGTATATTACCCCAGATAGCCTTGGAAGCAATTATTGAGACTTATCAATATTTACAACAGTACGGCCCTTTTTCGGTTGGTGTAAATGCTTGGCTGAGCGAACAGAAAGCTTTACTTAGAAGTGCGATCGCGCAAGAATTAAATGTTTCTCCTACAACTATTACTCTGACAGAAAATGTGACGGCGGGATGCAATATTCCGCTGTGGGGGATGGATTGGCGAGGGAGCGATCGCATTTTAATGACTGATTGCGAACATCCCGGCGTTATCGCTGTCGTTAAGGAGATTTCGCGGCGTTTTGGCGTAGAAATCGATATCGCCCCCATCAAAGAAACTCTCAATCAAGGTAATCCTACTGAGGTCATTGCTCGATCTTTACGTCCGAATACCCGTTTGGTTGTTTTGAGTCATTTGTTATGGAATACGGGACAAGTTTTACCCCTTGCTGAAATTGTCAAAGCTTGTCGAGAGTATCCCAATTGCGATCGCCCTATTCGTATCTTAGTCGATGCTGCTCAATCGGTTGGTTCTCTCCCTTTAAATTTAACCGAACTTGGGGTTGATTTTTATGCCTTTACCGGTCATAAATGGTGGTGCGGCCCTGCTGGCGTTGGGGGTTTATATATTCATCCCGAAGCTTTTGAAGAAATTCAACCCACTTTTGTGGGATGGCGAGCCGTTAATACCGATGCCAAGGGAGAATTGTTAGGTTGGAAAAATAACGGAGAGCGTTTTGAGGTAGCGACTTCTGCTTATCCAGAGTATGAAGGATTGAGGGCTGCGATCGCCATTCATCAACAATGGGGAACGCCACTAGAACGCTATCAAAAAATTTGTCAATTGAGTCAATTTCTTTGGCAAGAATTATCAAAACTAGACAAAATCCAGTGTCTAAAAACCTCTAGCCCCGAAGCTGGATTGGTATCTTTTCGAGTAAAGAGCGATCGTTCTCATTTACAAATAGTTAACGAGCTAGAAAAGCGAAGCTTTTTCTTAAGAACCATTGTCGATCCCGATTGTATCCGTGCCTGCGTTCATTATTTCACGCTTGAGTCAGAAATCGAGCAATTAGTAGCAACTATCCAGGAACTAGTCCAAGTTTTAACTTTGTAGACATCCTCTAAATCTTGTTGTTAAATTTTTGATATTGTTGCAAACTTTGACGCAATTTTTCCGATCGCTTTAAAGCCTGTTCCATTTTTAGATTGATGAAATAGGCTTTTAACCCATTAGCAACTAAAGTTTGCAAAAATTCTGACTTCCACGGTTTAACCAAGTAACGATGCAACCCAGCTTCCTTAAACCCGCTCATCAATATCCTTACATCCGATTCCCCCGTCAACATAATTTTAAGTGTCTTGGGAGCAATTTCTTGGATGCGCTTGCACAATTCAATTCCCGTCATCTTGGGCATCGTGTAGTCAACAATCGCTACAGCAACCTCATAGCCTTCCTCCATAAGTTCTGCAAAAATTTCTAACGCTTCTTCTCCGCTTGCGGCTGTTTCAATCGAACATTCGCGCCCTAGGGATTTTCTCAGTTCTATTCTCAAGCTGTCGCGAATGGTCGCTTCATCGTCTACACACAAGACAACAGGCTTTTTCATGATTCGATCAAGGCAGACTTAATAGTTTCGACAAGCTGTTCTTTCGCCCAAGGTTTTGATAGACAAGCGTATAGATTTGCTTGTTTTTTGGCTCGTTCGATCGCGTTAGGATCGGCGTGACCCGTGAGCAGGATTTTGACAATACGGGGAGCAGATTGGTGAACGGCGATGAGAAATTCATCTCCTTTTTTCCCTGGCATGAGCCAATCGGAAACAATTGCTACCACATCAACGTCATCTTCAGAAAGCTCCTCAAGAATTTCCATCGCTTCTTCGGCATTCTCAGCCACCTCCAAGCGATAGCGACTGCTAAACTCTTTTTTTAGCTGGATTTTGAGGCTATCTAAAACGACTTCTTCATCATCCACGCAGATAATGACGGGTTTAGGCATTTTAATTTCTCCTAAGACGGGATCGGTAAATAAACTATAAAACTAGTTTTCCCAGGAACGGACTCTACTTCTATCTTGCCCTTGTGTTTGTTGACAATTTTTTTGACAATATCCAATCCTAAACCACTCCCCTCTCCTGCCCGTTTGGTGGTAAAGAATGGCTCAAAGATTCTCGATGCTATCTCTGGGGGAATTCCCGTACCGCTATCGGTGATGTTTACTACTATATGCTGAGAGCGCGCCTGTACGTCAATGGTCAAAGTCCCCTGATAATCCATCGCTTGCAAGGCATTATGCACTAAATTCGTCCAAACTTGATTGAGTTCGTCGGCGTAGCACAAAATACTGGGAATTTCACCATAGTTTTTGATAACTTCTACTCCATGTTTTAACTTGTTGTGATAAAGCGTCAGTACGGTTTCGATGCCCTCAATAATATTGGCGACTTCTTGTTCTCCGGTATAATCGCGATGAGAGTAATTTTTCAGTGCAAAGACTATTTTAGCAGCGCGATCGGTTGCGGTAATAATGGTCGAAGCACTTGTTTTTAAAGTACCTAGTTCGTAAGCCAGCGTCAAAATCTCTTTTCCTTGAGGGGCTTTTAGCATGGGTAAGATAGTATCGATCTGTTCGTAGGCGCCCATGTCGATTAAGATATCGCTGATATCCTCAACATTCTCAATTTCTTCATCTTCTAAGCGTTCGCTTAATTGCCTTTTTAATTTACGTTTTTCTTTGCTCGTTAACAAGTTAGTCGAACTGCTAGAACTGTTGAGTAAAGTGATAAAAAAAGACTCATATTCAACTGGAATTGATTGAAAAGTTTTGGGTAGCTTCGTTAAATTTTCTTGCAAAAATTCAGCGATATTTTCAATTGAGGAGCGAATTGCTCCCAGTGGCGTATTAATTTCATGAGCGATCCCAGCAATGAGTTGTCCTAGCACCGCAAGTTTCTCGGATTGAATGAGTTCTGCTTGTGCTTTTGTGAGATTCTCTAAAGTTTGCGTGAGTTCTTGAGTTCTTAGAGCAACTTTTTTGTTCGAGGTTTTGGGAATAATCTTCTAATTGTTGATTGGTTTTTTCGAGTTCGCTTTTAGCTGTTGCTAGTTCTTTTGTGCGCAGATTGACTTGTTTTTTGAGGGTAAAAGACCACATTAAAATTAAAGTAGCAATCCCGACTGAAACCAGAATAATATTGCGAATCATATCAAAAACTTGCTCGCTAGAAATACCGCGATCGTCTATTGCTCCAAACCATTTTTCATAAATTCTGTCGTAGGTTCCGCTAGCTTTAATAATATTTAAACCTTGGTTGAGGCGTTGGACTAACTGCCTATTTCCTTGGGTGACAGCAAAGGCAAACCCACGCCTGTTGCCTTGAATAGCACTTCCAACGGTCTTGAGTTTGTCGGTGAGTTTGAGTTCTTGAAGTAATACCAATCCAATCAATCTCGACCCAAAAACATAATCGCCCTCTCCTGATGCAAGCAGGCGAAGTCCGTCAGCCAGGGTATCAACTAAAATTAAATTGTTAAAATCTCCTTTATCTTCTAGATAGTCGTGAGTCCAATCTCCCCGCATGATAATTATCTTTTTATCGTGCAACTCGTTGAGGGAGTTAAAAGAAGGACTATCTTGGCGACCAAAAATCGCAGCATCGTGGATTGTATGAGTAACGGAGAAGTCAAAAACTTTATCTCTCTGTTCGTTATAAGCAACTGTGGGTAAAATATCGATTTCCCCTTTTTCTAGGGCGGTGCGAACCTCATTCCACGTGCCAGTTTGAAATGCTAGCTGAATGCCCATTGCCTGGGCAACAGCTTGGATGAGATCGATACTATAGCCGTAGGGCTGCCCTTGATAGTCAGTCATGGCGAAGGGAGGATAGTCAAATTCGCTACCGACTAAATAGACTTCTTTTGGGACTAATGGATTTTTCTGGGTGGGTTCGCTGTTAGTGACATTAACTTTTGGGGAAGTGTCTTGGGCAAGGGTACTAGGGGTAAAACAACAAGCAATACTAGCGATCGTCCAAGGAGCAACGGCAAAGCCGATCGCACTTACAGCTATAAGTAGGGATAATAATGGATGCTTGCGGTTTATCATCTGGTTTTGTAATTGGTTAAAAAGCTCTCAATAAACCGAATCTTTGACAATTTTTTTGATTTTTTAGTTTTACTTCGCTCCTTAATCGAACTTAAGCATAATTAAGTAAAACAATATTAATATAAAAACTTTTTTAAAGAAAGAAAGGTGTCTCTTGCTCTCAAATTTGTGTAATGAATTACAAGATTTTTTAAAAAATTAAAAAAACAAAAAGACTCTTGCAGATTGCCGAGTAAGTACGCCAGGAGAGACGAATTGAATTTCAAGACATAATTATTCATGCACTTTTAATTTTCGTTTTTTGTTTCCTTTTTTTAACTAGATAATTTATTTTTTATAAGTATTATTAATAAAAAATATTAGAGTTCCTAACCCTGAGTTTTTTTAGCGAAAATATTGAATAATTCCAGCCGCGATCGCTTCTGCCATTTGTTGGCGATAGCTGGCGCGAGATAGATTGCGATTATCTATTTGTCCGGTGACAAAACCGACTTCTACCAAGGTAGCTGGCATAGAAGTTTTTCTGAGGACATAAAACCTTGCTCGTCTTACGCCGCGATCGCTAACATTAATGCGACTGAGAATGCTGCGGTGAATCGAACGCGCGAGACTATAACCTTCTGAATAATAATAAGTTTCCAATCCGTTAACCCCGGATTGACTCCTACTAATCGCATTGGCATGAATGCTGACAAACGCATCGACCTTGTATCGTTGCGCTAGTGCCACGCGACCTGCTAAGGAAACATAGCGATCGCCCGCACGAGTCATAATGACTTTGATGCCCTGTCGTTCTAAAATCTTAGCAACTTCAAGGGCGATCGAAAGCACGACATTTTTTTCTTGCAAACCGCCAATTCCGATCGCACCTGGGTCGCGTCCGCCATGACCGGGATCGACGACAACCGCTAAACCTGTTATCGGTGCGGTTTTAATTTCTCGAACCGCAATCGGGATCGAATCCACTGGTAACGAGTAACTCGAAGTTAGCAGGAATTTAGGAAACTGAACGAACCAACGATTGGGTGCAAGTCCTCGTACCTGCACTTCCCAAGGACGCACACTGTATTCCTCGCTTAACTCCACGACGATGCGCGTCGTTTGAGGGTTGAACTGACCGACTCGAACCTCGCGAACGTAACTACTGACGGATTTAGATGTGCGAGGGGAATTTAGATCGATTCCTGGGAGGTCGATAACGAGGCGCGTTGGATTTCTTATCAGTTTTACTTGAGGTCGAACGGTAGTATCGGTAATAATTTCCAATCGACTCAGATCGGGGTTAAATTTCCAGTATTCTAATGATGAAGCATTAACTGCTGATTCTTTGAGAAGGCAGAAAGCAGAGGATAGAAGGCATAAGAAAAAAGTATTGATTAAATACCAGTAGTTCTTGCCTGAAGTTCCAAACGCTGATAGAAAGAAACCAACGCACCACTTAATTTTCACTCAACTTCTCCTTACACCGAAAATCAGAAGACAGACGCTTTTAAGATTGGGCCATTCGATCGCTTTTTTGACTCAACCATGCTAATCCTGCGGCGATCGCTTCTGCGAGAATACTAATAACCCGAAACAAAGCGATCGCGCTTAGTATAATCCCTTTAGGTAAATTTTGTTGGGATAAGAGGGCGATCGCAATGGCTTCAAATATGCCAATTCCTCCAGGCGCACCAGGAACGATCAATCCCATCAACCACGCAAAACTAAAAGCGCTAAATAAAGTAGGAATTTGACTTAGATCGAGCGGAATTAAAGCCATCCAGGTCAAGATAAATCCCGTTCCTCGCAGCAGTAAAAAGCCAATTTCTCCTAATAAATATATTGCCGGATATTCTTCGATTTCAACAGTTGACGATTTTTCTTTATTTTTTAATCGACTGATAAATTGTAAAGATGGATTGAGAACTTTAGGATGAATTCCGATTAAAACTAATGGAAAGATAATTAGATTCACTTGCCACAACCAGGGATAGCCTCCCATTTTGATTAAACCAATACTACTCGCCAGTACAGTAATTAAAAAAGCGGCTGCTGCCATTAATAAAGGTTCTAGAAGAACGCTCAAACTCGCTACACTTAAAGAACCACCCGCTTTGTAAATAGCTGAGATACGACCATAAAAATGACCGACATTACCTGGTAAATATTTAGCAATATTTGTGATCAAATATAGTTGCAGCGACCATCTTGTTGTTACGGGTTGCTTTAAAGATCTCAGCAATCGCGCCCAAACTAATCCCGACCAAATATGAGCTAAAAAAGTTACAATCAGAGCTAGTGTAAGAATTAACCATCCTTGAGTTTCTATTTTGACTGTCGAGACGTTTTGCCAGTTATCTCTAAAAGTTTTGATTAGAAAAAATAATGTAGCTCCTAAAATAAACCATTTGAAGTAAGCTTTGATAGATCGCACAATTTTTGCCACTCGAATAAGCAGTTTTATAGTTCATCTATTAAGATAAATGAAAACGCTCGATAATTTTTGACAAATAAAGAGAAATTTTTCGATCTCTGGGCTCCTAATTACGATTTTTTACTAACAACAGTATTTTATCAAGCCGTACACAAACGATTGCTTGAATATGTCGAATTACTCGAACGACCTAATGTATTAGATTTAGGATGCGGGACGGGTCGTCTTTTAAATCGTCTTGCGTTTAAATTTCCTAATTTACAAGGGACGGGACTGGATTTATCTACACAAATGTTACATCAAGCTCGACAGCATAATCAACATCATCCGCGACTGATTTTTGTACGTGGTAATGCAGAATCTTTGCCTTTTGCTAGCGGTCAATTTGATGCTGTTTTTAATACGATTAGCTTTCTACATTATCCTAATCCCGAAACTGTTTTTGCTGAAGTTAGTAGAGTCTTGTGCAATGGAGGGAAGTTTTATTTAGTCGATTGGGTAGGAACGCAGTCAATATCATCATTTTTATCTAAAGCTAAAATAAAATTTTATACTCCTCAACAAAGAGAAAAATTAGGACAAAAGTCAAGTTTAAAATGTCTGGGTCATTATTATCTTTTAGGAGCAGTTTTGTTGACAGTTTTTACCTACCGTAAAGATGAATAGGTGGGTGGCATACTTAAATGTTAGCTTGGTAAACATTCTCAAAATCATACAGCCTTTATCCATAAGTTATCTTAGGCAATGACTACCCAAAGAAAAATTTCTAACAATAATACTCCTATCATATGTCCGACCAATTAATTATTTTTACTCGCTATCCAGAACCCGGCAAAACTAAAACCCGCATGATTCCATTACTAGGAGAAAATGAAGCAGCAAGACTTCAACAACATATGACTGAGTTTACCCTCAAACAAGCAAAGAAACTACAAAATAATATGTCTTTATCCATCGCTATTTTTTATAGTGGGGGAACCGAACAGTTAATGCGAGATTGGTTGGGAGATGGCGTAATTTATCAACAACAAAGTAACGGCGATTTAGGACAAAAAATGAAAACAGCTTTTGAGCGATCGCTTAAAATTGGAAGCAATAAAGTTATTATTATTGGTACGGATTGTCCAGAACTAAACTCAAACATTTTGTCTCAAGCATTTGAGATGCTAACCGACTCCGATTTAGTCTTGGGGCCAGCTTTAGATGGTGGATATTATTTAATTGGTTTAAATGATTTAATTCCCGAACTATTTTATGATATTAAGTGGGGAACATCAAAGGTATTCGAGCAAACTAAAGCCATAGCACAACAGTTAAACTTAAAAATTGGTTGTTTATTAGCTTTGCACGATATCGATCGCCCAGAAGATTTACAAATTTGGAATGGGATTGTCCTTGCAGGCATTGAATAAAAATTTTTCTTTTGCGATCGCCCTATTAACTTAATATCATTTCAGCAAGTGTTTTAAGATTAGGAACTTCTAAATCTGGTTTTTCTTCAGCTACTTTTGTAGCACCAAAGCCTTCTTGGTTAATCCTTCGATTGACCCAAACTGTCGATAATCCTAAAGAACGTGCGGGGATAATATCGTGATAAATACTTTGAGCGACGTGTAAAATCTTATCAGTTGGTAAACCTATTCTTTGAAAAGCAAGTTTAAAATTATTAGGTGAAGGCTTATAGCTTTTGGCTTGCTGAGCGGTAATAATCCAATCAAATTCAACCTGTAAATGTTTGGCGCTATCTACAAATAAATCCTCATCAATATTTGAAATAATCCCTAATTTAAAACGCTGCTTGAGTAATTTAAGGGCTTCGACTGTATCGGGGAAAGGTTGCCAATGTTTAATCGAATCTGGAAGAAAATTTAATTCTTCCTCAGAAGGTTTAAAGTCAAAGCGATCGCCAAATTTCTTAACCACACCTTGAAGCACTTCTCGATAGGTTATATAGCTAGATTGTCGTTCTAGTTCTGGTTCAAATTCTGCAAAAAGTTCGAGTATTTGCTGCTCATCTAAGTTGACATTCCGAGCGACTAAAATGGGTTTCAAAGCAGTTAAAATACCCTGTTCCCAATCAATTAAGGTTCCGTAACAGTCAGAGGTTAAAACTTCGTAGCGATCGAATGGTAACGTCATATTTTTAATTCATTAACTATAGCTACAAGATTTGTAAAGATTAAAAGTTGCTTCGCGCATCTAAAAACACCGATAACTAGAATTACTTTAAAAAACGCGATCGCCCTTGGTGGTATGCGGAGCGTAATCGCAAAAAGACTAGTCAACAAGAATAAAAATCTTTTATGCTAGCCACACCGAGGGAAATTTTGAGGATTTTCTTCCTAAAGGATGTTAATTAGCTAGGATTTTGGGGAACTCTATCATTGTAGACCTTGCTGCCTGTTAATATAAGATGACTAATCTACAGGAAGTTCGCCATATCCTAGTGATTGAAGATCAAAAGTCGAGACGCATTATCTCCTTAAAGGAAGATGATTATTCTATTGGTCGCGATCCGAGTTGTACTATTGTACTATACGATCGCCAAGTCTCGCGCCATCATGCTTCCCTAACAAAAGTCAATCCCGACGAGAAAGATCGTTATTGTTATCGAATAGATGACGGGGATTTCCAAGGTAAAAGAAGCACCAATGGCATTACGATTAATGGTCAGCGCTGCTTTTCTCACGATCTCAAACATGGCGATTTAATTTGGTTTGGCAACAAATCAAAAGCTAGCTATCATATTATTTCTACGGCTTCAGAACTTTATTTGCTCAAGGCAGACGAACAAGCCGAACGACCCAATCCAGCCATTAATTTGAGTAAGGAAACTCAAGGCGATGGCATTGATGCAAAAAAAACTATCGTTTTCGATCGCATTCCTGAATTAGTCAACCAAAAAGATTTAGCCAGATTATCATCTTTGGCAGAGTTTAGCCCCAACCCAATTATTGAAATAGATTTTCAAGGAAAAATTAATTATATCAATCCAGCCGCTAGCGTTAAATTTCCGAATATTCAAGAAACGCAACTAAACCATCCCATTCTCAAAGATATTCTCACACAATCTCAATCTCAGGAAGGAATGTCTTTAATTCGCGAAGTACAGGTCGAACGCGAATTTTTTGAACAACACATTCATTATTTGGTTGACAATCGCGTCATCAGAAGCTATGTATTTGACGTAACTAAGTATAAACAACTCGATGCGAACTTCAAAAATAGCCAAAAAATTTATAAATTCTTAATACAACAAGCCTCAGAAGCAATTTTTCTCGTCGATGCTCAAAGCAAACAAATTTTAGAAGCCAATCCCGCCTACGAGAATTTACTCGGATATACTAACCAAGAACTTTTAAAACTGACACTATACGATATTGTCGATGTTAGTCGCGAAACCTTAGAGAGCGAATTAAAACAAGTTAGCGTAGATAAGCCTTATCTTATCGCAGAAACCCAATACTGTCGCAAAGATGGTTCGTCAGTCGCCGTTGAAGTCAATATCAGTCGAACAGACGAATACGACAACAAAGAGATTCTGTGTTTTGCCGCACGCGATATCAGCGAACGCAAGCAATCCGAAGAAAAGCTTCAATACCAAGCGTTCCATGATGCGCTAACCGGTTTGCCCAATCGAGTGCAATTCACAAAAACCTTATCGACGGCGATCGCCAATGCCAAAGGCAAGACGAACTTATGGCAGTAATGTTCCTCGATCTCGACTCGTTTAAAAACGTCAACGATACCCTCGGTCATACCATCGGGGATCGCCTCCTGCAAAGCTTAGCCCAGCGTCTAGGCGCTTGCGTGCGAGAAGGCGATACAATTGCTCGTTGGGGTGGCGATGAATTCACCGTGCTACTGCCTAGAATCCGAAGCACCGACGATACGATTAGACTGGCACAGCGAATTTTTGACGCGCTCAAAAACCGTTTGAAATCGACCAACATCAACTGAGTATTAAAATCAGTATCGGGATTGCCGTCTATCCCCAAGACGGACAAGATGCAGAAACGCTGCTCAAAAATGCAGACGCTGCTCTTTATCGAACAAAAGACTTAGGACGCAATCATTATCAATTTTATAACCCCAGTCTGACTTCTGATGCCTCGCTGCTGATGAAGATAGAAACGTTACTACATCAAGCATTAGAACGAAAAGAATTCTTTTTATGTTACCAACCCCAAATCCAACTAGCGACGGGCGAAATTACGGGAATGGAAGCACTTTTGCGCTGGCAGCATCCCGAATTGGGTTTCGTCTCTCCAAGCAAATTTATTCCCCTCGCTTCAAAAACCGATTTGATGCTGCATATTAGCAAATGGACGATCGAAACTGCCTGCGAGCAAAATCTCGCTTGGCAAAAAGCGGGTTTGCCACCCATTCCCATTAGCATCAACCTTTGTGCTAGAGAATTAAGACAGCCCAATTTAGCGGAGATTGTGGCGCGAACCCTCGACAAAACCGGACTCGATCCTCAATGGCTAGAAGTAGAAGTCGCAGAATCCACCCTCAAACACAATCTAGAAGTCGCTAACCTGACGTTAAGGGATCTGCAAAACTTAGGAGTTCGCATCGCCCTTGACGATTTTGGCACGGGGTTTTCATCGCTAGGCTATCTCAAGCAATTCGCTTTCCGAACGCTGAAACTCGATCGCGCGTTTATTCGAGATCTTAGAGGAAATGCACAAGAACGCGGCATTATTTCAGCAGCGATCGCGCTAGGACGAGGCTTTAATTTGCGAGTCCTCGCAGTAGGAATCGAAACTCAGCAGCAACTTGACTTATTACGTAGCTTACAGTGCGAGCAGGCACAAGGTTACTGGTTTAGCCGTCCTTTGCCTAAAGATGAAGCTACTCAACTACTGATTGCCGGGCTTCCTTCTAGAAGATAAACTGAAACTCATCCGTTAGTGATAGTTTGAAAGAAACTTAGGGAATTCTATAAATATACTCCTCCTTCCTTAAAGTCGGCGCTGCGATGGATGTTCGTCGTCCTCCTCGCTTCGCTCCGTCCGGGCGAGCCTGGCGCGGCGGATAAGGGAAGTCGGAAGTCGTTCGTCAAGATGAAACTGATAACTGATAACTAGCCACTGATAAAGTCTCTCCTTATCTGTCGTCGATGGAAAGTCCACAGCCATTTCGTCATATTTTAGTCATCGAGGATCGAAAAGCTAGGCGTATTGTTGCTCTAGAACAACCGACCTATTCTATTGGTCGAGAATCGAGTAGCGATCTCGTTATCTACGATCGCGTTGTTTCCCGCCATCATGCGACCTTATTGCGAATTAAAAAATCTCCCCGTCACGATAGCTATTTTTATCGCATTATTGATGGAGATTTAGAAGGGAATAAGAGTACTAACGGGATAATTATTAACGGAAGCCGCAGCGAATCGCACAATCTCAAGCATGGCGACGTTATTACACTCGGCAACCAGGCAAAACTGAGCTATTACATTCTCTCCAATGCGATTAATATTGCCTTATTTAATCCTCTCGATCCAGCTAAGGCAGAAGCTTTTTTACCCGAAGCAACCGTTTCTTGGACTGACAATTCTAAATCGACGGCGATCAAATCAGAAAAACTCGAACAACTCGGTCAAGATGACTTGATGCGATTGGCTTCTTTTCCCGAATTGAGTCCCAATCCCATTATCGAGATCGATTATGAAGGGGAACTGACTTATCTCAATCCAGCTGCTAGTATTAAATTTGGCAATATTCAGCAACTTAAAACTTCTCATCCAATTTTGATAGATTTGCTCTCTCAAGCCCCCAACGTCGAAGGAAATCTACTGTTGAGAGAGGTTAAGGTAGGAGAAGCCGTATACGAACAATACGTTCACTATCTTTCGGATAACAAACTGATTAGAAGCTATCTATTCGATATCACCGAACGAAAAAAAGCAGAAGAAACGCTTCAGTATCAGGTACTTCACGATGCGCTTACGGGATTGCCCAATCGCGTTTTTTTTTAACAAGCAGTTAGCAACCGCCCTTGCCAATGCCCAACGCCATCAGGTTTTGATGGCAATTATGTTTCTCGACCTCGATGGATTTGGCAAAATTAACCAAGAATTAACTCATCCGGTCGCCGATTTATTATTACAAAGTTTTGCTAGACGTTTGAGTGCTTGTTTGCGATCCGGAGATACCTTAGCTCGTTGGGGAGGCGATGAATTTATCATTCTTTTGCCTCAAATTCGTAATGCTGAGGACACTATCAAGCTAGCACAAAGAATTCTGAGCGAGTTGAAGCAACCATTCGAGATAGCCGATTGCCAACAATATGTTAAGACTAGCATTGGAATTGCTCTCTATCCTCAAGATGGGGAAGACGGCGAGACGATGGTCAAAAACGCCGATATTGCCTTGTTTTGCGCCAAGGAACAAGGTCGCAATCGCTATCACTTTTATAGTCCGTCGATGACTTCCAAAGCTTCCTTGCTTCTCAAACTTGAAAATCTTCTGCGCCACGCGATCGAGCAAAACGAGCTATCTTTGCACTATCAACCCCAAATCGACCTCAAAACTAAATCGCTAACTGGAATGGAGGCGCTTTTGCGTTGGGTTCATCCCGAATTGGGTCAGGTTTCTCCCCTCAAATTAATTCCCTTAGCCGAAGAAACCGATCTGATAGTTTCTTTAAGTGAATGGATTTTGCAAGCGGCCTGTCGGCAAAATCTCTTGTGGCAGCAAGCTGGATTGCCATGTATTCCCATTGCGGTTAATTTTTCTATCCGTCAGTTTCAACATCCCGATTTTGTCAAAATGGTGACGAGCATTTTGAAGGAAACAGGATTAGATCCTAGATGGTTGGAGATAGAAATAACAGAATCCGCGATCGCGACTAATAAAGATTATGCTCGAACAACGATACAGGAATTATCTCTTATGGGCGTTCGCTTTGCTATAGATGATTATGGTACGGGTGACGTGTCTTTGAGCTATCTACAGCAATTCCCCTGTCATAAGCTTAAAATCGATCGCCCCTTGATTGCTGCTCTCAAAGATAATCCCCAAGATAGCGCTATGATTTCGGCAATTATTGCGACCGGACGCAGCTTTAATCTTCGCGTTATTGCTGAAGGCATCGAAACGCCCGAACAACTCAAAATTTTACAGTACCTTCAATGCGAAGAAGGTCAAGGTTATTACTTGGGTCGTCCTCTCAAATCAGAAGAGGCTATTCATTTTTTAACTCACAATTGGGTAGAAGCAACTTAATTTATTTTGTATTCGTCTCAGTATTTACACGCAGATAATAACAGCAAAGTTAGATCTAATTTACAATAACTTCATAAAAATCCCTAGAAAATTAAAGTTTTTGTAAATTGTTATCAATAATTTCTAAAACCTATGGAAAGATTTTAAACAATCGATTAGATTGGGATAAAAGTTGTTTTTGGAATTGTATTTTAAAAATTAAATATAGCAACCGAGCCATATAAATTGCTCGAATTTAAAGTACAAAATCGTACCAATTATTTATATTTTTTATCGATATAATGGCTAAGGAGGCAGGCGCGATCGCATGGCTAAAGTTGCTCAAAAAAAATGTCACATACTCATTCTTGAAGACTTACAAGGAAGACGGAGTATTTCTTTAGATAATCCTCTTTATTCTCTCGGTCGCCATTGCAGTAATTCAATAGTAGTCTATTCAAAACATATCTCTCGCCAACACGCCACTTTAATTCAAAAAAAAGAAGAATTATCCCAAGAAAGTTCTTTTTTTATTCTCGATGGAGATGGTAAAGGAAATCAAAGTCATAATGGGATCTTTATTAATGGGAAAAAATGTTTGGTACACGAATTGCAAGACGGAGATTTAATTAATTTTGGTGGCGATGTTAATGCTAGCTATCATATCCTTGGTACGACAAATTTAAAGCAACCAAGAATAGAAACTCACAATTGCGCCTATGAGGAAACAACTAACGACGAGCGCATTCACAAGATAGATGATTCCCACTTTCAACCCAAACAACAATTGTCAGCTAACGCGATCGAAACGTTAAATCAAGAAGATACTTTTCTGAAGCCTTCCTATCAAGATTGGCTGACTGGATTATCTAACCGGATTTTGTTCAGCGAACACATGGCGATCGCGCTGGCGAATGCTAGAGAAAAGCAAGAACAACTCGCAGTTATTTATCTGGATTTAGAACAATTTAAAGAGATTAACAACAAGTTTGGCTATCCCGTTGGCGATCGCATTCTCAAAGAATTTGCCCAACGCATGAACGATTGCTTGCGTGCAGGAGATATTGTAGCGCGTTGGGGAGGCGACGAGTTTACGATTCTTCTCAAGCAAATTAAGCATCTAGACGATCCGATGCGAGTCTCCCAAAGAATTCTCAATACACTCAAAGAATCGTTTGTTGTCGAAAAACAACAAGCTCATCTCAAGTGTAATATCGGTATTGCCCTTTATCCGCAAAATGGCGAAGATGTAGCCGGGCTGATTAAAACTGCCGCACTTAATTTAGACACTAACAAACAACAGCGCCTTAACGAGCAGCGATCGCAAAGTGCCAATAAACCTCTAGCGAATTCTCAACTGTCGCGAGTTGAAAACATCTTGCGCAAAGCCATTGAAAGGGAGGAATTTTCCCTGTATTATCAGCCCCAAGTTAATATCCATACAGGTGAAATCTATGGCATGGAGGCATTATTAAGATGGCACCATCCCAAACAAGGAACGATTTATCCCCATCAATTTCTATCTTGGGCTGAAAAAACCGATCTAATTTTACCCATCAGCGAATGGGTACTTCAATCCGCTTGTCGTCAAAATCGAGCTTGGCAAATCGCTGGATTGCCTTATCTCCCGATTTCCGTCAATTTTTCGCCCCGACAGTTTCAACAAACAAACTTGATTCAAATGGTTGAGGGAGTCCTAGCAGAGACAGGACTCGATCCCCATTGGTTAGAATTTGAGATTACAGAAGGGGCGATCGTGCAAAATGTCAAGTCGGCTCGTCAAGTTTTTCATCAGTTATCTCAACTGGGAGTTCCCATCGCAATAGATGATTTTGGGACGGGATATTCTGCAATCGGATATTTACAGGAATTTCCCTTTCACAAGCTTAAAATTGCCCAAACTTGCGTTCAGCAACTACAAAAAATGCCTCAAAAGACGGGGATAATTTCTGCGCGATCGCGTTGGGATATACTTTTAATTTAAGAGTTGTCGCTGAAGGGGTAGAAACCCAACAGCAACTAGATTTACTTCGTCAACTGCAATGTCAAGAGATGCAAGGATATCGTTTCAGTCAGCCACTAGGAGGCAAAGAGGCAACACAATTTCTGACTCGCCATTGGATTGTTAAGGCGCAAGATATAATGCTAAGTTCGGGGAGACTTTATCAGTGACCAGCAATCGGTTATCGGTTATCAGTTTCTTGAACTTTTAATTACTGATAACTGTTAATAAATAAGGGCAAGAGCAAAAATTCCGAGTTTTGACAGTCAAGCGATCGCCAGCTATCTCGACTCGGAACTACAATTAACTTTTAGTTGTGAGTTATTTATCTTTGAGCCAACTGAACATTGCCCGTAAATCTTTCCCGACTTCTTCAATGGGGTGTTCGGCTTCTTGACGGCGCATGGAAGTGAATCCTGGTTTGCCCGATTGATTTTCTAAGACAAATTCGCGAGCAAATTGACCGGATTGGATTTCTTTGAGGATTTTTCGCATCTCGGCACGAGTTTCATCGGTGACAATACGAGGCCCTCTGGTGAGATCCCCATATTCTGCGGTATTTGAAATGCTATCGCGCATTTTTGCCAAACCGCCTTCGACAATAAGATCGACGATTAATTTTACTTCATGCAAACATTCAAAATAAGCTAATTCAGGCTGATATCCCGCCGCTACAAGGGTTTCAAAGCCCGATTTAATTAAAGCCGTCAAACCGCCGCACAAAACCACTTGTTCGCCAAATAAGTCGGTTTCAGTTTCTTCGCGGAAAGTGGTTTCTAGAATACCCGCACGAGTCCCGCCGATTCCTTTAGCATAGGCCATCGCGCGATCGCGTGCCTGTCCCGTCGCATCTTGATACACGGCAAACAAACAGGGAACGCCTTCGCCTTGTTCGTAGGTGCGCCGTACTAAATGTCCGGGCCCTTTCGGTGCAACCATCACGACATCTACGCTTGGTGGGGGAACGACTTGCCCGAAATGAATGTTGAAACCGTGAGCAAATAATAGGACTTTACCGTCAGTTAAATAAGGTTCGATTTCATTTTTATAAATAGTTTTTTGTACCTCGTCCGGTAGCAGGATCATAATCCAATCGGCAGCTTTAGCCGCATCTGCGACGCTATAAACGGGGATTCCTGCTTCTTCGGCTTTTTTCGCCGATTTGCTACCTGGATACAGCCCTACAATTACTTTCATGCCGCTATCTCTGAGGTTGAGGGCGTGAGCGTGACCTTGAGAACCGTAACCGATAATCGCGATGGTTTTACCAGCAATTAAGTCTAAATTAGCATCTGTATCGTAATACATCCGAGCCATATATTTTAGTATCTCCGCTAGACAAATTTTATGTATGTGCAAACTCTCTATTATAGTTCCTCGACGAGGGTTAACTATAATTTCTTGTTTATAATAGGTTTGAATTTCGCTCACGTATAGACCCCAAAAGGGGACAAGGGGGACAGGGCAAGGGGACGAAGGGGACAAGGGGGACGACAGGGGGAGAACGGGAAGGACGGG
>JAAUUT010000156.1 GCA_012031035.1 Candidatus Altimarinota bacterium
TCTTGGGGGGAACAGCTTCAAAGTCCCCCAGAATTGGGGGATTTAGGGGGCAAGTGCGTAACTCCTGATTTTCACTATTTTGAGAAATGTCTTGCCAATCTGTATCTATGTAAACTACCGTTGCTTGCTGCTGAGGCAGATTTCTTAACTTCTCCTGAGTTAGCAGGATTGAAACTTGTGAATCTTCCAGCATGAAGGCTAAACGCTCGGTCGGATAGGTGGGATCTAAAGGCACATACGCTCCGCCCGCTTTTAGTATTCCTAGTATCCCAACAATCGTGTCTATTGAACGCTCTACACAGATTCCCACCAGCACGTCAGGTTTTACTCCCAAGCTTTGTAGATGGTGCGCTAACTGATTAGCACGGGCGTTAAGCTGGGCGTAGGTAAGTCGATCGTTGCCCTCCTCCACTGCTACTGCATTAGGCGATCGCTCTACCTGTTCTTCAAACAACTGATGGAGGCATTGCCGCGTCTCGTACTCAAGCAAAGGTTTCTCTAACAACTGCTGTTCTGACTGGGTTAGCAGAGGTAACTTGTAAATCGGCTGTTCGGGAGCGGACGCGATCGCTGCCAGCAACGTCTGGAAATGCTCTGCCATGCGGCTAATGGTAGCTGACTCAAATAAATCGCTGTTGTATTCCCACGAGCCTTTTAATCCTTGCTCGCTTTCTTCCATCGACAAAACTAAATCGTACCTAACCCTTACTGTTTCTGTTTTCAGGGGCGTTAAGCTTAAACCGGGCAATTCTAGTGTTTTGGTTGGTGCATTTTGCAGGGCAAACATTACCTGAAACAAGGGAGAGTGGCTTAAAGTCCGCTCTGGTTGCAGTTCCTCTACCAGTTGCTCGAAGGGCAAATCCTGGTGAGTATAAGCCTCTAAAGTTGTTTGCCGCACTTGTCCTAAAAAGTCTTGGAAGCTGAGATTATCTTTAAGATCGAGGCGCAGAGCCAAGATATTGACAAAAAAGCCAATTAATGATTCAAGTTCTTGATGGTGGCGGTTGGCAATGGGCGAACCGATGACTAAATCCTCTTGTTGAGTGTAACGAGACAGCAGAACAGCAAAGGCTGCCAGCAAGGTCATAAATAAGGTAACTTGCGATCGCTGACTCAGTGCCAGAAGCGATGAGGTTAGTTCTTTATCTAAGGCAAACGACAAGTTACGACCGCGAAAACTCTGCACGGGCGGGCGAGGGCGATCGGTTGGCAACTCTAATATCGGCGGTGCATCTTTGAGTTGTTGCTTCCAATAACTCAGTTGACGCTCTAGATTGCTACTGAGCCACTGCCGTTGCCACACCGCAAAGTCGGCGTATTGAATCGGTAATGGGGGTAGGGGGGAAGGATTGCCAGACTTGAAGGCTCCGTATAAAACTGACAATTCACGCATTAAAATCCCCAACGACCAACCATCAGAGATAATATGGTGCATTGTCAGCAACAAGATTTGTTCGGTACGATCTAGCCGCAGTAACTTAATTCGCAGCAAAGGTGCTTTTTCCAAGTTAAAGGGGGTTTGCGCTTCAATACTAGCCAAGCGTTGGACTTCGGCAAGCTGTTCTTGGGCGGGTAAGTGTTGTAAATCGATCGCGTGCAGGGTTAGAGACGGATGAGACGCGATCGCCTGCATCGGCGTTCCCTCTACCATTGGGTAGTAAGTCCGTAATATTTCGTGCCGTCGCTCAATTTCTTGTATAGCTTGCTCTAAGGTCGGTAGATCGAGAGAGCCACTTAAGCGCAAAGCTCCCGACATATTGTAAGCAGCCGTTTCCCCTTCTAGTTGCTCTAAAAACCACAATCTTGTTTGAGCAAATGACAGGGGTAGGACCGAAGTTCGCGCTACGGGTTCGATTGCCGGAAATTCCAGTCCTAATCCTTGTTGTTGAACGGTTTTTAGGTGTTGGCTTAACTCTTCTATAGTAGGATTGGCAAACAAGCAATTTAAAGGTAGTTCTAGCTCGAAGGTTTTTCTAATCCGCGAGATCGCTTGAGTAGCTAGCAGAGAATGTCCCCCCAATTCAAAAAAGTTGTCGTGGATGCCAACTTGTTGTAACTCTAAGATTTCTGCCCAAATTGCGGCTAAAACTTCTTGGGTATAGGAGTACGTGGCGCAACAAATTCTCCGACTCTGCCCGAATTATTGGGGGCTGGTAGGGCGCGGGGATCGATTTTCCCGTTAGGAGTTAAGGGAATTGCCTCTAACAAAACAAAAGCTGAGGGAATCATATATTCTGGCAACTTTTGTTTGAGAAAGTTCCGCAGATCGCTACAAACAAGTTTCTTTCCGGCACAGACGATATAGGCGATTAGGCGTTTGTTTTCAGCATTATCTCTGGCGATAACTACCGCTTGTCGCACCTGGAGATGAGTGCTTAACACCGCTTCAATTTCCCCTAATTCAATCCGAAAACCTCGAATTTTGACTTGATTATCGATCCTCCCCAAATATTCAATCTGCCCATCGGGTAGATATCTTGCCAAATCGCCTGTTTTATAAATTTTTGAACGAGCGAATGGATTAGAAATAAATTTTTCGGCGGTTAATTCTGGCTGGTTTAAATAACCTCTGGCTAAACCCATACCGCCAAGGTATAGTTCTCCTGGAATGCCGATGGGAACTGGTTGCAGATAGCGATCGAGAATGTAAGTTTGCGTGTTAGCGATCGCTCTACCGATGGGAGGGGAACTGTTCGCCCCTTTCTGAGCTAAGGCAAATGTAGAGTAGGTTGTGTCTTCAGAAGGGCCATAGAGGTTATAAACTTTCTTAATGTTCTCTTGCTGGTAAAGCTGCTGTACGAGTTGATGGGGGAGAGGTTCGCCAGCTAAGTTGACAGTTTGCACTTTTTTTGGTAAGACTTTGGTTCGGATTAGCTCGGCGATCGCACTGGGAACTGTATTAATTAAGGTCACGTCTTCGGCAGCAGGTAAGTCGGGTAGCTGTAAGGCATTCTCTGCCAGAATTACTTGTCCTCCCCAACACAGGGGGACAAATAACTCGAAGACCGAAAGATCGAAGCAAATGGAAGTCGAAGCTAAAACCCCCGCCAGTTGCTCGCTTGTAAATACCTCTCGCGCCCAAAAAACGAGCGTAAGCGGGCTACGATGAGCGATCGCTACTCCTTTCGGTTTGCCAGTCGAACCAGAAGTATAGATAACGTAAGCTAAATTATCTTGCTTAACTTGAGTCAGAGGATTTTCTTCGTCAAAAGAAGCCGACCATCTATCTAAATAAACTGTTTTCCCTTGATGGCTGGGTAATTTGTCTTTTAATTTCTCTTGCGTCAACAAAACTTCAACTGCGGCATCATCGAGCATCCAAGCCAAACGTTCGAGGGGATAATCGGGATCTAGTGGTACATATGCACCGCCCGCTTTGAGAATTGCCAGCAGACCGACGACCATCGAGAGCGATCGCTCTACACAGATACCAACTAGCTTTTCTGGTTCTACTCCCAGTTTTTGTAAATAGTGTGCTAGTCGATTGGCACGGACGTTTAATTCGGCATAGGTCAGCTTTTGTTCTAACCACACCACTGCTACCGCATTAGGAGTCCGTTCCACCTGTTCTTCAAACAACTGATGAAGGCATTTGTTCTGGGGATAATCTGCTTGGGTATCATTCCACTCAATTAATAACTGCTGCTTTTGGGAATTTGTCAGCAACGGGATTTGAGCTACTAATTGCTCGGAATTTGTGACGATCGCTTGCAATAATGTTTGGAAATGCGCGATCGCTCTAACAATTGTCGCTGACTCAAATAAGTCGCTATTGTATTCCCAAGTTCCCTCTAATCCCGATTCTGTCTCCCTCATCGATAGAGTGAAATCAAACTTTGCACTCACGCTTTCTTTAGGTAAAATCTCCCAGTCCAAGCCTGGCAATTCTAGTTCTAAAGGCAACCCATTATCTAGAACAAACATCGCCTGAAATAAAGGAGTGTGGCTGAGGTGACGCTCTGGTTGCAGTTCTTCAACCAGTTGCTCGAAGGGCAAGTCTTGATGAGTATAAGCTTCTAAAGTGGTTTGTCGCACTCGCCCTAAAAAGTCTCGGAAACTGGGATTATCTTTAAGATCGAGGCGCAAAGCCAATGTATTGACAAAAAAGCCAATTAATGGCTCAACTTCTTTGCGGTGGCGATTGGCGATCGCCGTACCAATGACGAGATCTTCTTGTCGGCTGTAGCGGGAAAGCAAAATTCCCCAAGCCGCCAGCAGGGTCATAAATAAAGTAGCTCCCGCTTGTTGGCTGAAGTTCTTAAGCGATGAGGTTAACTCTTGATCTAAAATAAACGACTCACTACGACCAGAGAAAGACTGTACTGCTGGGCGTGGACGGTCAGTTGGCAACTCTAACAGTGGCGGTGCGTCTTTAAGTTGTTGTTGCCAATAACTCAGTTGGGTTTCTAGAACATTTGCTTGCAGATATTGACGCTGCCACAGAGCAAAATCGGCGTACTGAATGGGCAATGGAGGTAGGGGAGAGGGCTGATTTGCACAGAATGCTCTGTATAATGTTGACAATTCATACATCAATACACCCAACGACCAGCCATCAGCAATAATGTGGTGCATTGTCAGTAGCAGGATCTGTTCGTTACGAGCCAACCGCAGCAAAGTTACTCGCAACAAAGGTGCTTTAGACAAATCGAAAGGAATTTGGGCTTGCTCTGTAACGAGTCGTTGTACTTCGATGGACTGTTCTTGAGCGGATAAATTTTGTAAATCAACTATGGATAAATCAAAAAATAGCTCGGAGTGGATAACTTGTACTGGCTTACCCTCTACTAGCTCGAAGTGAGTACGCAGCACTTCATGTCTTTGCACAATTTCTGCTAGAGCTTGTTTTAGGGCTTCTACCTGGAGAAATCCGCTTAAACGCAAAGCGCCTGGAATATTGTAGACGGCAGTTTTCCCTTCTAGTTGTTCTAAGAACCACAGTCTTGCTTGAGCAAACGACAGAGGCAGGTTTCCCTCTCTCTCTACAAGCGCGATCGCTGAAATTCTAATCCTAGTCCCGCTTGTCGAACGATTTCTATTTGTTGACTCAGTTCTTCTATAGTGGGATAGGTAAACAAGCTTTGTAGTGGTAGTTCTATTTCAAAAGCCGCTTGCACCCGCGAGATGACTTGCGTTGCCAGTAGAGAATGTCCCCCCAATTCAAAAAAGTTGTCGTGGATGCCGACCCGTTCTAATCCTAATTCTGCCCAAATTGCAGCTAAAACCTCTTGGGTAGGCGTGTGCGGCGGGATGTAGCAATTCTCTTCAGAATTGCTCTGGCTAGGCATGGGCAAAGCATGGGGATCGACTTTTCCATTGGGTGTTAGGGGAATAGCCTCCAACATTACAAATACCGAAGGCAACATATAGTCTGGTAGTTTTTGTTTCAGGAAAGAGCGTAGTTCCTTACTAGAAAATTCTTTTTGGTTAGGAACGACATAAGCCACCAAAACGCGATCGCTCAGTCGATCTTCTCGCACCGTTACTACTGTTTCTCGTATTTGTGGATGCCCAGTCAGAACCGTTTCAATTTCTCCGAGTTCTATCCGAAAACCCCGAATTTTGACTTGATTATCGATTCGTCCGAGATATTCAATGCGACCGTTTCCTAGATATCTCGCCAAATCTCCTGTTTTATATAATTTTGAACGATCGAATGGGTTAGAAATAAATTTCGCCTCGGTCAATTCAGGGCGATTTAGATAACCTCGCGCTAAACCAGCGCCGCTTATGTGCAGTTCCCCAGGTATCCCAATCGGTACGGGTTGGAGATGGCGATCGAGGATGTAAACCTTTGTATTAGCAATTGGACGACCGATATCTGGGGTTACTCTTTCGTGAGTAACAACTCCTGAAGTCGTGACAACAGTATTCTCGGTTGGGCCGTAGTTATTGACTAATTTAAAAGGAATAGAGGCTGATGGAGAAAAATGCAGTTTGTCTCCACCAGTTAGCATAATTCGCAAAGCTACATTGGACGACCATTCCAAAGATAATAACCTTTCGGCGATCGGCGTGGGGACAAAGCTAATCGTAATTTCTTTTTCGATTAGCTGCCTTTGCAACTCTACTGGCGACAGAATCGTTTCAGAATCTACTAAATAGATACTTGCGCCAGCCGTCAAATAAGGGTATATTTCCCATCCCGCAGCGTCAAAAGCTATTCCGGCTAACCCAGTGGCTCGATCCGATGAGGTGACTTTAAAAGCTTGTTGATGCCAGAAAACTAAATTGATTAGCCCTAAGTGGGGAACTAAAACGCCTTTTGGTTTTCCTGTCGAACCAGAGGTATAGATAACATAAGCTAAGTTCTCAGGTTGTACGGACGGGGCGAGATTATCTTTGCACTGTTGCGCGATCGCTGTCCAATCTCTATCTAAACAAATCAACTGCGCCTGATTTTCTGGCAGTTTGGCGATTAACTCTTGTTGAGTCAACAACACTTTTAACTGAGAATCATCGAGCATGAAAGCTAATCGCTCAGTGGGATAGGATGGGTCGAGAGGAACATAAGCTCCTCCTGCTTTGAGAATGCCCAGCAGTCCGACGATCGCTTCTATTGATCGCTCGATGCACAAGCCTACCAATACCTCTGTTCCTACTCCTAAGCTTTGGAGATAGCGAGCTAGTTGGTTAGCTTTTTGGTTCAACTCGCGGTAGGTTAGTTGTTGATTTTTAAACACTACCGCGATCGCGTCAGGTGTTTTTTCTACCTGCTCTTCAAATAACTGATGAATACATCTATTTCGCTCTAAATCAACGCATCTGCCCGTTTTCCCTTCGGCGAAAGCGTTTCCGTAAAGTGTGGCTTCAAAATGTTGAGGATATTCAGCTTCGGTAGAGTTCCACTCAACTAATAACTGATGTTTTTCTTCTTCTGAGAGTAATGGTAATTGAGCCACCAGCGAGTCAGGATTAGCGACTATCCCTCTTAGCAAATTCTGAAAGTGTCCTGCCATTCTCTCAATAGTGGATTCTTCAAACAAATCGCTGTTGTATTTGAAGACACAAAAGAGAGATTCTTGCCCTTCGATTACTTCTAAAGTTAGCTCGAACTGTCCTTCTTCTTGGGGAATCACAAATGGTTCGAGTTGTAGTCCATCCCAATTAACCCGAACTTCTTCTTGGGGTAAAAATAACTCGGCAACATCGTTTAATTGTGTATGTTCTTGAAGAACAAAAGCCACCTGAAACAGAGAATTACTATCTCGCTGTGGCTGCAACTGTTCTACTAACAGGGCAAAGGGATAATCTTGATGGGCGATCGCTTCTAGTACTGTCTGGCGAACCTGAGCTAAAAACGCTTTAAATGTTAAATTATCGGTGATTTTGGCTTTTATAGCGACTAAATTAACGAAATGTCCGACAATTTGACTAAATTTATTTAAATTTCTCCCTGCCGTTGGAGAAACTACTAAAACATCGTCTTGACTTGTGTAGCGGTGCAGCAGAACTTGAAAAGCTGCTAGAAGAGTCATATAAAGAGTAGCCTTCTCAATCTGCGCTAGTGTTTTAAGCTGAGTTATTTCGTCTAGTTTAAAAGTGTAAGACGCTCCATTATTATTCTGCTGGGGCAAACGAGGTTTATCTGTGGGTAAATGGAGAACGGGTAATTCACCAGCTAACTGGTTGCGCCAGTAATTCCACAAGACTTCGCCATCTTTTAGCAACATCTCAGTTTGCCACTGTACATAATGCTGGTAATCATATTTCAAAGGAGGTAAAGTTACCTTTTGACCCGCTTTTTCTGCTATGTATAATTGTCTCAACTCGTCTATTAAAAGCAACATCGACCATCCATCCCGCACAAGGTGATGTATGGCTAACAGAAAAACGGATTCTTGCTGAGAACGAGTAAACAAAGTAGCCCGTAACACTTGCCCTAGTTCAAGATTGAAAGGACGCTTATAGTGTCTTACTACCTGCTCTTTTAACGCCTCTTCAGTCCAACCAAAAGCATTAATTTCTTCAAAAATAATTTCACTACTTTCGCCAACCTCCTGATAAGGTTCGCCTTCTTGTTGATTGAAACGAGTCCGTAAAATTGGATGGCGATCGACTAATCTTTGGAGAGCATTTCGCCAAGCTTGAACGTCAAAATTGGAGCGAATACGAACTGTAAAAGCAGTGTTGTAGGTGGCACTTTCTGGATTCAGTTTATTTAAAAACCATAAGGCTTTCTGTCCGTAGGAGAGAGGATAAACTGAAGTCTTAGGGGGTAAATTTGGGGAATTTTGAAGAGCGGTTTCCCCCAAATTTGGGGGGTAATAACTTTCGTCAAACTCACTTTTACTAGATGTTGTCTCTAGTTTTTTCCAACTGCGTTACTAATTTGTTTGAGCTTTTTCAGAGAGTAAAGAGCCGACATTACTGAATCTGAGTCAACTCCAAAGTCAATCAAACAGGCAATTTCATTGACTCCAATCTCTTTAAGGCGCTCAACCATACTCTGACAGGATTCTGGCGTACCAAATAAGGCGCTGGTCTGAAAGTATCGCTTAAAAGCATAGGCTAATAATTGTTCGCGCTCTTGCTCGTTTAAATCATCTAAACTTTTTGCTCCTTGTCGCCATAAACTAACCGAGGATTTTAGATAATCAATGAAAGGTTTGCGAACTTTGTTGCGTACAAGGTTTAAATCTTCGCTAACAAATGTATGCAGCATTAATGTTACATGACCTGTATCTGGATCGTAACCATGCTGGAAGCGAGCCTGACGATAAAGAGAGATTTTCTGGGCTAATTCCTCTATTGGTTGAAAGAGAAGGGCTGTTAGAACATTTGCCCCTATTGTTCCCGCCTCGATAAATCTTTCCTTTTCGCCACTGCAAGTAAGCCAGATCGAAAGCTGTTGCTGATGAGGCAAAGGATAAATCCGAATATCAGTTTGTTTTCCCGTTCCATTAGGAAACGAAAGGCTTTCTCCTCGCCAAAGTTTTTTGACAGCTTCAATACCTGAATACAATACTTCTGTTGAGTGAGGATAAGCCTCTGGAGAGAGAACAAAGTCATTTGGATTCCAACCCCTGGCAAAAGCAAGATCTATTCGACCTTTAGATAAATTATCGACAACAGACCATTCCTCAGCGACTCGGATGGGGTTATGTAAAGGCAAGACAACACTACCAGCACGAATCCGAATCCGCTCAGTCACCATCGCCAGTGCTGCACCTAGTACGGATGGATTGGGATACAGACCGCCAAAAGCATGAAAATGACGTTCTGGTAGCCAAACAGCACTAAACTGATGTTGGTCAGCCCACTTTGCTCCTTCTATTAAAAGCTGATATTTATCTTCTGAGAATTCCGCCTCGTTGCTGGAAAAATATAACAGACTGAATTGTATATTTGATGTAGATGTTTTTGCTGGAGGATCTTTTTCTGGAGAAGACTTCGGTAAGGTTTGAATTGATGTTGCTGAAAAAGATTTTCCCTCTGAGTGAATCCAATCGACTAAACTAGCAACACTTAGATTTTCCCAAAATGTTTCAATCGGCAAATCTAGATTAAATTCCTCTTCAACAAAGTTCTTAATCTCAATTGCTTTTAAAGAATTGAGTCCCAAGCTAGTCAGAGGTTGTTGAGGAGCAAGCGAAGATGGAACAATCCCCATAATTTGGGCAATGCGATCGCCTATGGTGCTGGATGACGGGGCGTACAAGTTCCGCCGTGCGACGACAGAATCAGCCCCTCCCCAATCGCGTAATCTAATCTCCGAAGATGACTTTTCGTTGCCTTCAACAATTCCATCAACTTCTAATACTGTCTTTACGACAGATAAACTACTTCTCAAAAATCCAACTTTGCAAGCGTGACGTTGAATTTTGCCACTAGAAGTCTTAGGAATGCTTCCAGTTTTTAGCAACACCAGAGCATAAATATCTAACTCATGCTGTTCGGATACTGCCTGCCGAATAGTGTTAATTGTCTCATTTACATCGAGCGATCGCAGGTAAGTCCGTTTGACTTCCTGAGTAACAACCAATCGCTCAACTCCGTCTACCTCTATCGAAAAGGCTGCTCCACAATTTTCTTGTAGTGAAGGATGGCTCCTTTCCACAGTCAATTCGATATCTTGAGGATAATAGTTACGACCTCGAATAATAATTAAATCCTTGAGCCTACTCGTAACAAACAATTCATTCTCAAGCCAAAATCCTAAATCTCCTGTCCTGAGAAAAGGGCCTTCCCCTGTATTTAAATAAGCCTGAAAAGTTTGCTTAGTCTCTACGGAGCGATTCCAATAACCCTGAGCCACGCTCTTTCCCGATACCCAAATTTCTCCGATTTGTCCATTTTGGCACTCGATAAAAGACTCTGGGTTAGCAATAACAATTTTCTGACCTAACCAACTTCGTCCGCAACTAACAATCCTTTGACGGGGCGTACAAGCCGAGGGCGGAGTTAACCCCTCACTATTGTTTTTATCTAAACTTACTACTTGGTTGTGTTGGAGAGCATTTTTGTCAACCTGGCAGATCTGTGGCAGATTCGTTTTGAGAGATCCTGAAACAAACAAAGTAGCTTCAGCCATTCCGTAGCAGGGATAAAATGCTTCTGGGCGAAATCCGCAAACACTGAAATAGTTGGTAAATCGCTCCAGCGTTTTGGCGTGAATCGGTTCAGCACCATTAAAAGCCACCTCCCAGCTACTAAGATCGAGATCCGCTCGCTCTTCGGGCTTAATTTTGTTAACACACAAATCATAAGCAAAATTTGGTGCGCCGCTGGTTGTAGCCTTATAGCGACTGATGGCTTTTAGCCAGCACAAGGGCTTTTGGAGAAATGCCGTCGGCGATATGAGAATGCTGGGAATTCCTAAATACATTGGCTGTAACACATTGCCAATCAATCCCATGTCATGGAATAAAGGTAGCCAACCAACAAAAATAGTTTTTTCGTTATGCCCAAAAGCTTGCTTAATTATTCCCTCGTTGTGCATCAGATTGCCATGAGTAACCATGACTCCTTTGGGCGTTCCTGTCGAACCCGATGTGTACTGTAGGAAGGCTAGATCGTTGCTATCTATCGTTTGTTTTTGCCAATCCGAGGCTACTTCGCTGGCGACGTTATCGGTAGTCAACCACTGCATAGCTGCGAGTTCTGGACTGTGGGTAAACTGACGCTCGATCCCTTCTAAAAGCTCTGTAGTGGTGAGAGCTACTGTTGCCTGGCTATTCTCCACAATCGCTTGCAGCCTAGTCATCTTTTGATTGCGTCGAGGCGGATAAGCAGGGACGGCGACAACGGAGGCATACAAGCATCCAAAAAAGGCAGCGATAAACTCCAAACCAGGTGGATAGATCAGTAGAGCGCGATCGCCTCTATTGACAAGCTCCTGAAGACTTGCGGCAATTGCTTTTGCCTGTCTATCTAATTCTTGATAGGTTAGCTTACCGACGACTATTTCTCCGCGATGAAGAAAGGTGTAAG
>JAAUUT010000040.1 GCA_012031035.1 Candidatus Altimarinota bacterium
ACAATTGAGCAGTTGCGGCGATACGTTGAAAACCAGGATAGACCTACGAACTAAGCCCGCCATTCATCCACGCGATAAATCGCGGGTCTTCTGGCTCACTTCAGATAACAATGACAGTCTGGCTTTTCTAACAGAGATTCAGCTAAAGCGTTGAGAGCAACTGCTGCCAATAAGCCTCCACCCAAAGACCCCTCAATCGTAATATAAGGAACGGTCGATCGCATTAAACGACGCTTAGCAGCAGGTGCATGACTGAAACCGATAGGCATTCCTATAATTAAAGCAGGTTGGAATTTCCCTTGGGCGATCGCGTCTAAAGCAGAAAGAAGAACCGAAGGCGCATAACCGACAACTAAGATACATCCAGCGTCTAACTGCCAAAATTTGACTGCTGTTGTTCTTTCCAGAATTGTATTTCAGCATCAGCAGCGCTGGTAATGTGAGGATCGCCAATTAAAGTTTTGACACTACAGTTAAGATGTTGCAAGCGCACCTTATCGATCGCATTGGCAACCGCAGAAACATCAACAACGACTTGACAACCAGCTTTGAGACGATCCCTTGCTTTTGCGATCGCGCCTTGACCGACACGGGCAAAGTCCACTAAACTAACATCTCCGCTTGCTAAAACTAATTTTGAGAGTAAATCGACTTCAATTTCCGATCGCTCCGATAAATCGGGCAATAATTGTTGCAGGGATTCGCTAAAATTTTCTGGGTGATTGTCTGCGGCGGCATCCCAACTCTCCCAAAGCTTTTCAATCGGATCTAATCCGTCTGCGGTTTCTACTTCTAAATGTCGCAGTTGAGCGAGTGCTTCTGCTTGCACTTGCTGACAGTGGCGATCGCGTCCTAATAATCCTTCCAGGGCCGATGCCGTGCGTCGCAACCGCGCTAATTTTTGAATAATTAATTGGTATTGCTGTCTGAGAATGAGCGTGAGATTGTCGTTTTGAGTCGATTCTTCGGCTAATAATTTCCGAATATGAGATAGCTGAAATCCTTGTTGCTTGAGTGCCATAATTCGCTGAAGGCGGTGTACGTCTTCTTCGTTGTAAAGACGATAGTTTCCCTCGCTGCGCTTGACATCTGGTAAAAGTCCAGAAGCGTGATAATGCCTTACCATGCGCGGGGTTAATCCGTCACCAACAGCTTGCGTGAGTTGTTTGATCGTTAAATGGCGAGCAACGTTGTTTATCACAATCTAATTCTCCTCCTCTTTAAAGGCAACAACTTTTTGAAAATCTATTTTGTAAAGTATTCCTTGGTTTGACGACCAAGTTGCTACCAACAATTTAAATTCATCAAAGGCGGCGATTGCCGTCGGTGGAAACGGCACTTCAAATCGTCCGATTCTGTTACCCGTTCGATCCAACAAGCAAAATTGTCCTGTCCGATCGCAGAGAATATAACCCCATTTGCGTTCGAGAATATAATTGGGAAAAATTTCTAAAGCGATGCGAGTAATTTTTAAAGGTTTGAGATTAATAAATAAGCCTATAGCTGAATGGCTTTTTTCCAGCGCCAAGAGACGATAGGATTCGTATTGACTAGCTATAACCCGATGCAATGAGAATGGTAGGGAAAAAACTTCAAATAGTTTGCCACGACGGTTAAATAAACGAAATATCGTGCCATCGCTGCCATCGGCAAGGGGAGAAAAAACAGCCAAACCGCGATCGCGATCGAGGGGAATTAATTGCGAAGGTAAAGGAAGATCAATCGTCCCTCCCACAGATTTGAACTCAGGTAATTTGAAAACTTGTAGATTATTGTCAGCCAGTGCAATCCAATTGCCTTGCGATGCGATCGCGCTGACTAGATTAGTTGCATTATGAGTAAAAATAGGAACGAGATTATCGATTGATGAATCGCTTTTGTTTTGTGACAAACAAGATAAGCGATAGATAGAATGTTTATCTTGCCACTTAGTTATTATATAAGCCTCTTGAGAATGCACGCTCACATTGCTAACAGGTGCATCGAATTTAACTTGCCATTGCTCGATAGGATTGCCACTCAGTTCGTTATTAGTATAAAGGTAACTTTTAAGAAGATTCCCGACTGTTAAATAAACGCGAGTGGCTTTGCCGCTATCAACCGCTAAATCGGTAATAGGCTCTAAAAGGGGTTCTTGACCGATAATTTCCAATTCGTTAGAGGAAGGCTCGCTTAGCGTAATAGACAGACAGCAAATATCGGAATTTTGAGCTTGCAAAACATCCATCGTTAGCTGAACTGACTCTAACATCTCGCTAGCAGAAGAAAAACGCTTTTGCGGTAACTTTTGCAGTGCGGTTGCGATCGCGGAGCGCAACATAAAAGGAACCGTTTTGGGAATTTCGAGCCGTCGATTGATGTGAGCGGATTGCAATTCGCCAATCACCCCAGAAAAAGGTCGTTCTCCCACGATTAATTCATAAAGCATAATGCCAACTGCATACAGATCGGAAGTAGGGGCATATTGACCGTAAAACCGTTCTGGAGCCATGTAAGCTGGAGAACCCGTATAACCTCGTCCTGTCGCTTGACCGCCTAATTCTTGTCTGAGGCGAGCAATGCCAAAATCAGAAATTCTGGCAATCCATCCATCTTTGTCTACATTGAGTAAAATGTTTTCTGGTTTGAGATCGCAGTGAACAATATCCCGACTATGAGCGTGTTCTAATCCCGATAAAATATCCGCAATCAGTTTGAGGCTTTGAACTAAGCTGAGTTTGCTTTCTGATTCCATCAAATCTCGCAAGGTTCCGCCTTCGCAGTAATCCATAATCAGATAACGTCCGGTCTTAGTATAGGTAAACCCCAGACAACTGACAATATTTGGATGTTGTAGAATTATGGAATTAGAAAATTCGCGCAAAAACAAACGAGTCGGAAATTTGTCTTTATCTAAATCTTTAAGCGCTACTATCTCTCCAGTATCGCGCTCTATAGCACAGAAAACCCGACCAAATTGTCCTTGTCCGATTTGACCTAGCAGTCTGTATTGAGAGCGCTGCATTTTCCTCAGTTACCAGTTATTGAACACGGGTGTTAGTGAGTCTTTCTTGACTGTTACACAACCCAATTACTATTGCAATAATTTCGATAACTTATGCCGTTCGCCTGTGCTTAGCATAGCTGCTTTTGCTCTGCTAAAAAAGATTGCAGCGGTTTTCGCACCCTAGCTCTTCATCAGCGAGCGGTTATCAGTGACCAGTAAATTCCTTCGGTAACTGATAACCGAGCGATCGCCCCTACAGATTATGAAAATAAACCGCCGACAAGTAAAGTATTAGAAGATAGCGTTTTGACTTTTTCTTGTCCCTTCATCCCAGGAGAACGCAACTCGTATAAATTCTTGCTGAGTTCTTTGGTGACTTCGTAGTTTTCGATATCTCCTTGTCCAAAATAGAGTTGAGAGGCTTTGCGTAAATCGTCGATCGCTTTCTTTCTATGTCCTATCTCATTGCTTAGAATTCCTCGATGATGGTACGCTGGGGCAAAATTGGGATCGAGACGAATGGCAGATGCGTAATCGTCGATCGCTCTGTTCTTATCTCCAATGCGTTCGTGGCTGAGTCCGCGATTGAAGTAAAATTCTGCCGAATTAGGATTATTTACCATTTTTTGAGAAATTTCTTGCATTTCGCGTATTTGCATCACGATAGCTTCCATTTCTTGGTGATGGCTCTGTAAAGATTGAGTGTCTTCTTGTAGCTGTTGCGTTTCTTTGGTCAAGTTAGCCGACGATTTCTGAAGGTCTGCCACTTGTTCGGATACGCTCCCCAATCTTTCTGATAATGCCTCAAAGCTGGTTTGCTGACCTTGAATTTGCCGATCGAGTTGAGAAAGATACTCCTGCTGATATTGGCTCAGTTCGGATACGCTATTTGTAGGGTACTTATTTGCTGCTGGCTTAGTTGCTCAAAGTGCCCTATCGCATTTTGAGTGGCTTGCTGAGTTGCGATCGTTTGAGTCATCATTTGTCTGCGGTTGACGACATTGAGGACAATTGATGCAGATAGGGGAATTGCGGCAAAAGCTACTTGTTGAGTAACGACAGAGGCAACAGAACCTCCAATAGCACCGACTACAGCAGCGACATCTAAAATTGTTGATAAAGAAGAATTGTTTGCTTGTTGGTTTTCCATAATCTTAAAATTACCTTTCAATAACTTGTTCTAAATGTTCAAAAACTATGAGAGAAATTCGTCTACTTGATGGGTGAGAATCGTACAATCAGAGGCGGGAGAGGCAGCACAAAGAAGAACGTAGCCAGCTTCAATTTCATCGGGTTTTAAGAACGTCAGCGCTTGAGCAGTTTGCTCGACTCGACCTTCAATAACTTTACCCAGACAGTCGCAACAAGAAGCGGCTCGACAAGAGTAAGGAAGTTCGATTCCTTGGTCTTCAGCAGCATCGAGAATGTACTCTTCGTCAGCAATCTGGATGATTGTCTGGACTCCTTTGGCTTCGTTGACTAGATTTACGGAAAATGTGGCATTCATAAGGAAAAAGTCTCGCGTTATCTTTCAGTATCTAAGAATCGCTCGCTATTAATTAAAAAATTGGCAAGCTTATTGCTCAATTTTGCTCGCTCAAAAAGGCGAACGAAAGATGAGCTATCTGGTTTTCAATTTCTATCTAAACTTGCGTTAGCTTCTAAGAATAGAAGAGCTAAGTTGCATAGCTGGCTTAACGACTTCTGCCTCTTCAGCACTCAGATGAGTTTTCACCACTTGGTCAAGAAAATGGTACATAACTTTAGTGCCGCGATCGTAGTTAAAAGAACGTACAATGGTTACATACCAAAGCAAGGCAGCTTCGCGCATCCGATCGAGATCGTTGAATAATGCAGTTGCCGCGCAACGGCGCAATATCGATCTCATGTCGCGCATACAAGTTTCGCTTCTATCTTCAGAACCAATATAAGACAATTTTTCATTGTGAGTTTGTTCGCGGTTTTTCTTTTCAATTTCTAGCTGTTGAAAAATGGCTTCTTCAGCATCGCGAATTTTTTCATAGGCACTGATGCGCGTTTCGACAGTTTCAAAATAGTCTTTGAGGAAGTTTAACTCGCGATCGCTCGCATAACGTCCATCAGCTTCGATACTCAAACGAGATAGTTGTGTCAGCATAGTAGTTTTTAATTTCTCCTGAGATGGTTGATTTTCAGTGTTTAGTTTTATGCCTCAGTTGTTTTGGTCAAATATTCCGAGACTTGTCCTTGGGTATCTTTGAGTTGGCTAATCATCGAACGAGTAATCAACTTGCCTGCTTCCACCAACACTGCACCAGTGAGGGGATGTAAGATATTCTCTTCAGATCGACGACCGATCAATGATTCAACATCATCTATCTGGCTGATATAAGTACCACCTGGTAACTCGACGATAATGCCTTCTCCGAGGACTCTCGCCTGACAAGCGAGGCGAGAATGTTGGTTGCAGGTGGTGATGACTTCTAGGGTTCGTTGTTCTCGACGACTAATGGGAGATAAACTATCTACTCCATCTTTGACGTAGATGTGGCAAGTAGCACACAACCCTCGACCACCACACTCTCGCATAATGTTCAGGTCTTTCTTTATTAATCCAGACAAAAGGTTGTCGTTAGTCTGAATAGCTGCTTCCAGGTTAAGCGGATCGATTTTAATTGTTTTAGCCATCTCCGATTATCAGTTTTGAGTTGTTTAACTATTTACCGTTCTTGTTGTTACACAGACGCTCCATAATGGTTGGATGGTCTTGTCCTTCTGCTAGCCAAGCTTCTGCGGGTTTAAGGCGATCGCTCAACCCTAATACGAAGTGGTTGCATTCTGCTCCCATCGATTCGCAGGAAGTTTGTACGCAATGTAGTTCCCGTCCGGTCAGCAAGCTAAAGAAGGAACTTAAAATTCCCGCTTCCGCAAAGCACATAGGACGACCTATTGTTGGTCCAGCTTGAGGAAAGGCAGAATTCTCAACTTTAACCACGAAAAATCCTCGTTGATAGTAGCTCGTATCTATGTCGAGAAGACCCCAACCATGAGTTTTCCAGCATTGTTTCAAGCCTTGTAGGAGTTCTACCATCTCCATCTGGGCGAGGGGTTTTTCGTAGTATTCGCTCACTTGTTCGGCAAATCGACGGTAAAAGCTTTTACCCCACCAACGACCGCACTGGAATAAAACTAATCCTGCGGATGGGCCAACTTCTTCTGCTAAGCCTTCATAAATTGCTTCGAGTAGAATTTCTGGTAGAGCAATTAAGCGATCGCCACTACGATTTTCGAGCAATCCCGATTCAAAATCGCCTTGTAAGTAGATATCTGGCGCAAAATAGTTACCAGGTAGCTTTTCTTGGAGTAAATTCTCAATAGAAATCATTTTTCTTTATTCTTCCTATACTTTGCTTGGGATCTTGGCACTGACGAGGGTTGCTTGTGCTTGCTCGATAAATGGTTGCACTAGGGCAAATTGTGGTTTGGACAATCCTTTTTGTAAGCTGGCTTTTAGAGATTTACACAGATGAGTTTCGATCGCTTCCATCTGATAAGCTTGCACTATGTCGGTCAGCCATTCGAGCAGTCGATGCTGGAGATATTCTGGATTGTTGATGAGCATTGCCATGGCACAGTAGCGCATAATCGACAGCCAGTGCTTGAGCGCGCGTTCTAGCAGCTTGGGATTTTCCTCTGGGAAAGCAGCCAGTAGTTCGTCAGCAATGGGTTGAAAAATCTCGATTTCGCGATCGCGCAGGTACTCATAGACCTCTAAACGCTCTTTGAGAGAAGCCACAACTGTCTTAAAACGTGTCATGTCTGCTGCTTGCAAATAAGCGATTTCTGCGTCGTACAAAAGATTTCTTAAGTCGGGGTGCATCATAGTGGTTAAAACAAATTCGATAAATGGTTTAAACTGAAGTCGCGAGAAGATACGACGATTGGTAAATGTGCCGTTTTTGGCTGCGAAGTATGACCGATTTGGGGAGTTTCTTCCCAATCGATACATTGGAAAAATTCTTGCACTGACAAAGTTAGCGAGAAAACGCCTTGTAAGTCTTTTTTGACAATCCGAGGTTGACCTCGCCAGTTGTTATTGCTAAAAAATTCTTCTACTGTCAGACATAACCAAGAGGTTTCTGAGAATTGATTCTCAACACACTCTTTTTGGGGCGTACCTTGCCAATTCAAATTGCTGAAAAAGTTTTGGACGCTCAGACACGCCCAATCATTTTGACCGATCATTTAAGGTAGTCTCCACCTTGCAATCTTTTTTCAATATCTTTAGCCGTAGCACCTTCATTCATCCAGAAGGTAGCTGCATCAAGGCGATCTTTTTTGCCGAGTAAAAACTTGCAATAAGTTTCTCCCATGGCGTAGCAATGAATTTCAATGCAGTTTAACTGCTTTTGAATCAGTCCGCTAAAGAATCCAGCAAATAGTCCAGCGTAGATGTGGCATACGGGTTTGCCAACATCACCTAGCGTGCGTGCGACTGCCGAATCAAAGATATTGATGAACATGAAGCCATTTTTTTTGATCGCTTAGGTCAACTTCCCAGTTTCCCCAGCCTTGCGTGGTAAAGGGCCACCACCAAGCTTCTAATACATAAGGTAGGGGATGCTGATGAATTCCTTTTTCGTACTCGTATTCTTTTTCAAACCAGTTTTTGAAGAATGCGGCATCTTTAATTCCCCAGGATTTACCGATGTTGTACATAATGACGGAGGAAGCGCTACCGACTTCTTGTTCTAAGCCTTCGATTAAGCCAATGATGAAATCTTCGGTTACTAAAATGTTGCGAGCTTCGTTCCAATCGATAATAGAACCTCGGTCTTGATGGAAGCAGAAAAAATCTTCCAAAATATAGTGTTCGTGTTTTTTAGGATATTTTTTCTTTAATAGGTGTTCTGTTTTTTTTAGGGCGCGTTCTAGTTTAGGAGCGGGTTCGGTTGGCATGAAAACCATAGCCTTAATATCCTCTGTTGTAATAAGCTAATCTAAATATTTGAAGTTTTTAGCTTCAGCTACAATCTTACGAAAATATTTTTGGCAAACCATCGGTAAATTTTGGGATTTTGCTAACTAGATTTTCATAGAGTGACCGTGATTATACTTAACTTTTTTTTGATAACAAGATTGTTTTAATCGTTATGAAATTGTCATGGTTTGACATTTAACCCTCTTCTATCACTCTCCGAAACCCTTTGCCATTTCTAATTTTTGTAACTATTGTACTGTAAGCGATCGCTCTCGTTATTTCTTCAGAGAAATTCCCTCATGCGATCGCATGAGAGAATTTTAACTACAAATAGCTCAATGGATTGCTGTGACTTCTCTCGAAAACCTTTTATTAATAGGAAATACCGGAGAATGACAGAAGAGGGATAAAACAAAAATCGCGCATCAAGAGAAAAAACTCCTGCTACGCGATCGCAACCTCGTTTTCAGCGTGAGATCTCGAAAGATCTTTAATCCTCCTTTATGTGCCATCCTTCGATGTTTTTCTGCCGTTCTCTGGCTATCGCTAAAGCTTCGTTAGGAACATCCTTGCTAATGACCGAACCTGCTGCGATAGTAGCATCTTCTCCGATAGTGACGGGAGCGACAAAAACGCTGTTGGCTCCAGTTTTAGTGCGACTGCCAATCTGGGTGTGATGTTTATTTTTGCCGTCGTAGTTGGCGGTAATCGTTCCCGCACCGACATTAACGCGATCGCCGAGGGTTGCATCTCCAATATAAGATAGGTGCGCGACATTCGTTTTGTTGCCAACGATCGCTTTCTTCATTTCGACAAAATTCCCGATGCGACAAGCGTCTCCTACAGTTACCTCGCCTCGCAGATGGCTATAGGGTCCGATGCGGCAGCCATCTCCAACTTTGCTATTGACAATGACAGAATACATCGCCGTTACGTTTTCGCCAATCCGACTATTTTCGATAAAGCTTCCCGGTCCGATGCGACTTCCAGACGCGATCTCCGTATTTCCACGTAAGTGCGATTGCGGTTCGATGACCACATCTGAATGCAGAGTTACCGTATCGTCAATGGTAATACTATCGGGGTCGATGAGCGTTACGCCTTCTGACATCCAGTAGTCTTTGATGCGCATTTGTAGAATTTCGTGCGCCTCTGCTAGCTGCTTGCGATCGTTGATTCCAGTAATTTCGAGATAATCATCTACATCTTTTGCCATTACGGGTTGTAGATAGTCGATCGCTTCGGTCAGATAATATTCTTGTTGCTGGTTATTAGAACTGAGTTTTGGCAGAACTTCGACTAATTTTTGCCAATTAAAGCAATAGATTCCCCCATTAACGCGATGATTTTGTTTTTGGGCAGCGCTACAGTCTCGATCTTCAACTATTTGCGTCACGAGATTATAGCCATCGCAAAAAACGCGCCCGTAACCTTGGGGATTGGGTAAATGAGCGGTTAAGATGGTTGCTGCATTTTGGTGGGTTTTGTGAAATTGTAGGAGTTTTTGGAGCGTTTCGGCTCTTAGCAAAGGAACATCGCCATTTAAAACGAGCAAATCTCCCGTAAATCCTTCTAAATAAGGGAGAAGTTGTTGAACGGCATGACCCGTGCCTAATTGTTCGGTTTGTTCGACAAATTCTAATTCTTTTTTGTGTTGTAGTGTCTGTTTGACCAGTTCTGCTTGGTAGCCGACAATTGCTATACGCCGTTTTGGGTCGAGCAGTCGGCAACTATCAAGGGTTCTCTCAAGTAGCGATCGCCCTCCTAAAGAGTGTAAAACCTTGGGCAGTCTGGACTTCATTCGGGTTCCGCGTCCCGCCGCTAAAATTGCTACCGCTACCATTTCTCTAAAATCGATTAACTTCCTCGACTGGAGTATATCGCGTCTCGATCCCGTTACTCAAGGAAAATTCCTTGAAGATAAACTTTTCTGGGTGTAGCATATAGGACTTAATTCGAGCGAGTTTTGTGCCGTACTTACGCTCGCATTTCAGTTACCTGAATAAAGGCGGTAAACTGCTCGACTAGTTCGGGATTGCGCCATCCTTTCTCCATTTCTTCGGCGATGGTTTTGACGGCTTGGGCGGGCGTTAACGCTAGCTTGTAGGGGCGTTCGCTCGTAAGTGCAACGTATATATCGAGAATTTGAAAAATTTGAGCCATCCAAGGGATTTCGTCACCCGATAAACCATCGGGATAGCCGCTACCATTCCAGCGTTCGTGGTGATGGCGGATAATTGGCAATACGCCCCGTCGATTTTGCATGGGTTGGCAAATTTTTTCTCCGATTAAGACGTGTTTTTTGATGAGTTCTCGTTCTTCTTCGGTAAGTTCGCCTTTTTTGAGCAATACGGCATCGGGAATACACACCGTACCGACATCGTGCAGGCGTGCGGCAAAAATGAGATCGCTAATTTCGGTACTCGTCAATTCTAAATATTCGCCAAATGCTTGGGCTAATCCTTCTAGTCTGGCAAAGGATTTCCCCCCTTCAGAGCGATCTTCGATCGCGCTTGCTATAGAATACAAAAGTCGTTCGGTTTGATCTAAGCCTTCGTTAAGTCGCTTTTGTTGGATTAACAATTTAACTTTGGTCAATAATTCGACGCGATCGAGCGGTTTGGGGAGAAAATCGTCGCCGCCAACTTCACGACCTCTAATTTTCCAATTTCTATCGTCGGAAGCGGTGATAAATATAATTGGAATCGAACGAGTGCGTTCGTCGTTTTTTAGTCTTTGGCAGACTTCAAAACCATCGTTATGAGGCATGACGATATCTAATAAGATAAGGTCGGGTTGCTGTTCGATAACAACTTTGACGACATCTCTGCTATCATCTGCTTCTAGGACTTCGTAGCCATCGAGCGACAGTAAATCCACGGCTGCCATCCGGCTAAAGCGATGATCGTCTACGACTAAAATTTTGGCTTGCTCAGAACTGACTAGAGTATTCACAGTGATAAGGAGATATTTGAAACTCTAAAATCTATACTAACTTTTAGTATGAGCTATCTTCGGTATGTAGCGCATCAGTTTTTATACGGAAATTTATCGAAAAGAGTTTACATAAGTTTAAATTTTCTCCGTAAAAACCGTTGAGCGCAAAATTATGTATCTAGCTAAGAAGGATTTGACCAGCGTTTTTTCCAGTGGCTCGTCGGTTCGAGGGCGCTGGATAATTGCTCGATTTTTCGTCTTTGTTTGATTAGTTCGGCACTATCTTGCAAACTAGGATCGCGATAGGGAATTGCCGCACGAGTCTGTAAATGTTCGGATTCTTGTTGAGAAAGGGGCGGTAAATTCCGAATGCTAAAGCTAGAAATCGTTCCTGGCGATCGCCTGCCAACACTATTGGATGCCCCTACTTGCAATCCCGCAAGTTGCAGTGCCGTTCTCACGGAAGCAGCACAAGAATAAGTGGCTAATCTACCATCGGTTTTTAAACATCGCGCTACGATAGATAAAAATTCTACTGTCCACAATTGTGGACATTTGGGCGGAGAAAAGGGATCTAAAAAGATGGCATCGGCTTGAAATCCAGATCTTTGTACCTGTCCGATCGTCTCTCTGGCATCTCCTAGTAATAGTCGAGCCGTTAATTGAGGGGTTTGAATTTGATGGTGTTGAGCCAGTTTTCGCAATAATTCGACGATGGGTAACGACCATCGATCGAGTAAATTATGTGCGATCGCCTGTTCGGGAATGGTTTTGTCGCGCTCTAGGGCTATTAACTCTACATGACAATCGGGGTTTATCGTCCAGATTGTTTTTAAAGCGGCGGCGGTATTATACCCTAAGCCATAACAAATGTCAATGATTTTGAGGGGGCGATCGGTTTTCGCGGCTAATTGGCAGGGTTCTACAAACTTTTTTTGCGCTTCTTGCGCAGCACCAGAAGCGGTATGAAATGTTTCGCTAAACTCATTGGAGAAGAACGTAAAAGATCCATCATCGGTAGGATGCAGGAGAAAATTTTTAACGCAGTTCATGCTTGATTAGATTTGCCTTAGATCGTCAGGCGTATTGCAGTTCAATAAAATTTTACTATCGCTGACGAGTAGTTCTTGCACAAAATGTGACGCTAACCATTGCTGAAACGACCTACCACCTCGATTAATAAAGTTGTTGAGGAGGGACAAACAACGACGGCGATAAAAACCGCACAGAGGTTCCCATCCTTTGGGACTATGGGGTAGTAATGCGATCGCATCCTGTGAGGTAGTTTCTAAACAACTCGACCATTGTTTGATTTCAGATGAAGTTAAACGAGGCAAATCGCAAGCAAGTAACAGTATCCATTCAGATTCTACATGAGTCAAGGCTTGAGCAAAGCCAACTAGCGGCCCGTGAGAGGTATTTTCTCCCTCTAAAACAACTTCCTGTACGATTTGACAATTTTGAGGAATTATTGCTCGATACTTTTGGGGTGAGGGGGTAATCACATAAACTTGACTGGTGCATTCACTAGCGATAATACAGATTTTTTGTAGGAGAGGTACTCCATCTATTTCGATGAATGCTTTGTCTTTTCCCATGCGGGAACTTTGTCCCCCAGCTAAAATAATGGCGGCGAACTGAGTCATTTAACCATGAAAGAAGATAACGATCTGTTTAAAGAGCAAAATCTCAACAAATTGCAATTATCAATTTATTTGCTTCCTATTGTAGGCTGGGTGCCTAGTCTATGGACATTGTATTTAAAACCAGGGAACCGCGAACAACAATCTATCAGTCGTTTATCAGTCACCTTGAACTTATTTTGGCTGTTGAGCTACATCATATTTTGGTTGAGCGCGACACAAAGTTCAGAATTCTTAACCTTACGTTTGCTCTACATTAATGGTTTGCTTACTTCTGGTTACATTCTGACTTGTCTTTGGCTAACCATTCGTTTGTGGCAAGGAAAACCGGTACGTTTGCCAGGAATTAGTCGTATTGCTAGCGATCTAAATCGTAAAAAATAAGAGTAAAAATTGCGGCAAAGTCGATTGCTGCTGTCCCGAAAGGTGAAATTTGTAGGTAAGCTAAGACGCATTTAAACTGTCTATTCTTAAAATAAACATAAATCTATCTCAATCTCGTTACTGTTACCTAAACTAAATAAGTAATTTAAAAGAGTGACAGCTTAAGCTACTCATCTTTCGACTTATCTTTTACCCCTCTTACAATTCGAGATAATTCGCTCTTTTCATCGACACTAATGCGAGTCGGCGAACCACTAATAATTCGTTCGTAATTGCGGAACGAATCTTTAATATCTGGCCCTTCTTGAGAGATAGTATATTCACGAATACCTTTATCATGCCAAGAACCCCGCATTTTAAAGACGTTAATTGCTCTCGACATTTCCCCACGAATTTCTACATATTGAAGCATGAGAATTGTATCGGTAATTGTAGAAATATGCGATTCTGTAATCGAATGCGCTCCCATAAATTGATCGGTGGTATTAGTAAAGAATCCCGTAATTTCTTCTTGCTTGGCATATCCGGTCACGCCAATTACAAATTGCCGAAACGCATTATTGGTTACGCCTCTTGCTAAAGCAGATAAAGAATCAATAGCAATACGAGAAGGTTTAAACTCAGAAATTTCTGATTTGATTATTTGTAAATGGTCTTCTAATCCTGCTGATTCGGGATAAGTACAAAGGAGTTTTAATAACCCTTTTTGTTCCATTTCTTCAAAATCTATTCCCCAAGAATAAGCATTGCGAGATAGTTGCGCTCGCGACTCTTCATAAGCAAATAAAATCGCTCTTTCTCCTTGGCGACAACCTTCTTCTAAAAACTTGCTAACTAACAACGTTTTTCCAGTTCCCGTCGCGCCAGTTGCCAGAATAATAGAATCTTTGAAAAAGCCACCGCCACACATTTCATCGAGAGTTTTAATTCCAGAAGAACTTCGCGCATTCGACGAACGTTGAGTGAGTCGCATCGCTCCCAAGGGAAAAATATTAATTCCGTCGTTAGTAATCGTAAAAGGATATTCTCCTTTCATATGAGTCGTTCCTCTGAGTTTAAGAATTTCAACGGTTCGACGACGACGTTCTCCTTCTAAAACATTACGAACAATTACTACATTATCAGAGACAAATTCTTCTACTCCAAAACGCGCAACCGGTCCATATTCTTCAATTCTTTCTGTTGTCATTAAAGACGTAACTTTGAGTTGCTTGAGTCGAGCAACAAGGCGAAAAATTTCTTTTCTAACGACGGAAGCGGCATCGTATTGTTGAAAGATTGCAGTAATAGAATCAATCGATACAAGTTTAGCTTTATATTTACGAATGGCATATTGAATGCGTTCGATTAACGCAGAAAGATCGAAACTTCCTACTACTTCTTGTCCTTCAGGATCGGGAGAAGCATCAAGAATAAATAATTTACCTTCGTCGATTAATCCTTGTAAGTCCCAACCAAAACTATAAGCATTTTGGATAATATCATAAGGGGATTCTTCAAAAGTAACAAATAATCCTGGAAAATCAAAATATTTAATGCCGTTATATAAGAATTGAACGGCCAGTAAAGTTTTACCCGTTCCAGACGTACCGCTTACTAAAGTTGTTCTCCCTGTCGGTAAACCTCCATGACTAATTTCATCAAATCCTTCTATCATCGTCCGAATTTTTCGGACTCCTTTTAGGGATACTTCAGTATTGGATTGTTCGTTTGGAGTCAATTGATTCATATTATCTAGAGCAAAAAAATATTGAGTTAACTATTGTTTTATGATTGTTTTGAAAAATAATTAAAATCGTTTAAGATTGATGGGGTTATTCTAATTCTTTTTCTTCCCTTTCTCTAATTTCTTCATATAATAAATCTAGACCAATTAACACTTTTTCTCTGTCAGAAAGATCGCCAATTATTTTGCGGACGGGGGGCGGTAAAACTTTTGATAAAGTAGGAGTTGCTAAGATTTTATCTTCTTCTGCAAGTTGCGGATTTTTTAGAACGTCAATAACTTTAAGTGCATAAACTCCCTGAAATTCTTGTTCGAGAATATTTTTAAGCATTTTCAAGGCTCGGATTGAGTTAGGTGTATTCCCAGCCACATAAAGTTTTAAAACATAAGTTTTTCTCAAACTACTCATAGGTATTTTTGGTTCTTTACTAAAAAAAGTAGACTGTATAAGTTCAGAAGAAATACCAAAATGAATTTAATCCATTCGATATAATAACTCAAAAGGAATATCCTCTCTAGGAATCGAGCGGCGATACATTTCTCCTAAATGGGCGAGAATATCGATTAAGGCCAAGCGATAATCTTGTAATATGTCTTCGCTTCTTCCTTCTAACTTAAGCTGCTGAGAAAATTCATCCATCAATTCCATGTGTATTTCTAAAATTTGAGACGCAGACATATCGGAAAAAAAAGCGTTGTTGACAAACCCATCAATAGTAGAATTAACTAGTTCGTCTTCTTGTGAAAAGTAATTCAAAAGAATTTCTCGATAATCTGCATATAATTGCTCCAATAGTTTTTGTTTGTCAGTTTGAGATAAATTTCGATAAAAATATTGTGAATTTCTTTTATAATATACTCCGAGATAGCCAAGTCTTTCTTTAAGCTTTTGAGCCAAGCGAGTTTGTTGTAGTAACAAAAAACTTTGTCGATCGCCTATCTCACTAGTTTTAATTGTATTCATTAGTTTTTCTGATAGCGAACAACTCGGCCCCAAATGAAGAAAATGACCGATCGCCAGGTCAATTGTTGAAGAAATTTTGACAATTTCAGTCGCTAAAAGTCGAACTTCTGCGCTGTGATAAAAATAAGTAGGAATCCCAACTTCTACCCCAAGATTTTCTGAGAATTCTACTGAAGGTTCGTCATCTGAACCATTCTGTGCTTCGATGAGAATAGCAGGAACAAGCGTTCCCTGTTCGTAGAGTTGGTTGAGAATAGGAAGTAAAGTCGGATGGTTAAGAACGAGCAAACAATCTATTGTTTCTTGATTTTTTTTTACAAAATCGAACAATTCGCCAGCCGAAGAAACTAAAGTTAATGTATAGCGATCGCACTCAAGAAACTTGTTATAGACTGAGCTAGTAAATCGTCGGGAATGAATAGGCAAATAGATAATCGCAAATTCAATGGAATAATAGAAAAGAACTAGTGAACGAGCAGGGAAAACAAAAAATAAGAGATTTTGCGAGCTAGGTTAACTCTTTCATAAATTAACATTTATTTAAGGGTTATGGGAATTGCCAATCGCTTAATGTAACTCAATCTTTTAATTAATGATAATTAAATGTAAGCAAGTTGACTTAATTTTTTGGCAATCTAGCGTCATAATGGAAGTCGAGGAATAAGAAGAAAGGCGAATTAGGTAAATAGTCTTTAACTGTCATTCAATAATTCCTTTTGCTCGGTCGAGCAAATAACTGTGATGTCCTTAAGTCGTCTTAGTCATTCGTACTGAGCGAACGCTACGCGAGTGCCTTAGCACTACCATGCAGGGCAATCGCAGCGACTTTCTAGATCCTGGATACGAGTCCCATCAGACAGGTCGCTAATGTCTAGTCCTTCTCTTACTCTCGATCGCTTCGTTCGCCGCATTCCCGTTGACGAGCCGACGACAAACCTTGTCACAGCGCTGACGAAATTTCAGTCGAATCCGTCGGAAATTATTGCGATCGTCAGCAAAGAAGGATTGCCGTTAGGAATCATTCGCTCTCAAATTTTACTCGATCGCATTCTCAAGCATTTACTAGGCAAGCCAACAGCAGAAGGCTTAAAAAGCGCTTCTTTAGCTCGCATTAAGCTCAAGTCTTTGATAGAGCCAGTAACAATTTTACCAGCACGGATGAGCGTCAGCGAATTTTGGCGCTCTTGGCAAGAGAATTCTTTAACAAATTCGAGTGATTTACTTCATTTACTGGTAGACAATGAGGGAAAGCTATTAGGATTGCTCGATCGCTGGAGTTTATCGCAATCGCTGCTAGTCCAACGAGATGAAACGCCCATCAAACCGCCATCATTATCCTTTGAGGGATTGTTTTTCAACTACTAGAACAATTCCCCCTTCCTATAATGGTTTACACCTCTGGAGGACGGATTGTTTATCAAAACTCAAACTGGCGCGAACAAATTGGCGAGTTTTGTCCGCTTGATACGGGTAGCTTTTGTCCATTGATCTTAGAACCTATAGAAGACACCCAAAGCGTCCCTGCGTCGCTTAGCACTCGCACCGAATTAGTCCCCGAAGAACAGTTGCACTGCCTAAAAAACAGCCATTATTCCTGCACCCAACTTTCCCAAGGTCAACTATTAGAATTTATCCCAGAAATACTGGTTGCCTCGGCGGTCGCTAATTCACTCACACTATCCACCGCACCAGTACAACCCAAAAATTTGGGCGATCGTGCTTGGCAATTTATCAAATTACCCTTCAACGAATTAGGCAACTCGTTAGAAGCGGAACTTTTCAACCTCCAAAATGCTAGTTCCTCCCTTTGGTTGGTCGTCGCTACCGATGTAACCGAAAATCAACAACTGTGCCAAGAATTATCCGCCAAAAATGCCGATCTCGTGCAACTCAATCGCCTCAAAGATGAGTTTTTAGCTTGTATCAGTCATGAATTAAAATCGCCTCTAACAGCAGTTTTAGGACTATCTAGCCTACTCAAAGAACAAAAACTCGGCGAACTCAATCAACGACAAGTTCGCTACGCACAACTCATTTACCAAAGCGGTCGTCAGTTAATGAGCTTGGTAAATGATTTACTCGATTTAACACGCCTAGAAACGGGACAACTCAAACTCAACCCCACATCCGTCTCGATTAAAAACCTTTGCGAGCAAGCCTATGCTGCGATCGCCCAAAAGTATCAGGAAAAAACAGAGCGGACTATTTCATTTCGCTTAGACATCGAAGCAGGATTAAAAACCATCGTGGCTGACGAATTAAGATTGCGACAAATCTTGGTTCATTTGCTCGATAATGCGGTTAAATTTACCCCAGAAGGACAAGAAATTGGGCTGAAAGTCAATCGATGGGAAAATTGGCTGGCTTTTACGGTATGGGATAAGGGAATTGGGATACCAGAAGAACATCAACACCTGATTTTTCAGAAGTTTCAACAATTAGAAAGCCCTTTGACGCGACAATTTGAAGGCACGGGTTTGGGGCTGTTTCTAGCGCAACGTCTGGCAAAAGCGCACGGCGGCGATATTTCTTTTATCTCTAAAGTCGGTCAAGGCAGCGAATTTACGCTCCTGCTTCCTCCCAATCCAACCGACGCAGTACAACCCCAACAGCGCTATCCCTTAGTCTTAGTAGTCGAGTCTAAACCCAAAGCCATTGAAGATTTAACTGAGAAATTGGTAGATTTAGAGTATCGAGTTGCGATCGCCCGCACGGGAACGGAAGCTTTAGAAAAAGCACGTCAGTTACAGCCTCATGCAATCTTTCTCAATCCAAATTTGCCTTTACTCTCTGGTTGGGATGTCGTGACACTACTCAAATCGGATCGACAAACCCAACAAATCCGAGTTATCCTCACGGTTACTCAATTGCAGAAGCTTAACAACAAGCAGAGTGGAGTCTATGGGTGTTTGGATTTACCCGTCAATCGAGACGCATTACAAGCCATTCTCCACGAAAAAGAAATGCACTTGTCTCTCAAAAATTTAACCATCTTACATCTTTACCTCGAATCCGAATCGTCAATTGACAAAGGGTTGGGATTTAAGATTGATTTGGCAACGATTAATCAATTATCCCAGATGAGCCATCGCATTATCGAAGCTGACGATCTCGAACAAGCGGAAATGCTTGCTAGTGTTTGGAAAATCGATGTTATTGTCCTAGAAGGTTCTATTTCAGAAACATCTCTAGATTATTTGCGATCGCTTGGCGAATGCGAGGAATTATCTAAATTACCTTTAATTACATTAGATGCTAAAACTACCGAAGCCGCTAATCGGGTTGGTAATTTGTGTGTCTTTCCTTGCTTGCTTCCCGCAGATAGTCAAAATGGCGATCGTCTCTTGCAGGTTATTCAAATCGCTGCTGAGAACAAAATAGAGGATTAGGAATTGGGAAATTTAGAATTGTAGGTTGGGTTTCGCGATCGCGAAATCCAACCTAATAATACTAATGATGATGGTGATGGTCGCGATCGTGGTCGTGATGGTGATGATGGTGAGAGATTGGAACCATAGAGGGATTGACAGCGATCGCTTCTCCTGATATAAGTGCGGTAATCTGAACATCTGCCCAATCTGCCGCCATCTGACAGAATTCTGGACGATCGTTTACACAAGACATCTTTATGTAAGTTACATTTGCATACTTACGGCGAACATCTTCGATAATATGGTCTACATCCAAAAGCGTTTCGTGATTTTCTGTAGCAAAGCCAATAGGCATAAATACAACCGCTTTTGCCCCTAATTCGAGCAGGTTTTTTGCTGCTAATTCTGCATTCGGTTGCGTCCACTTAATCAAAGGCGTTTGATGATTCAACCAACCGACAGAAATTAACGGATAGCGATCGATGAGTTTTTCTCTAACTAATTCATAAAGTATCTGACTTTCATCGATTCCCGACGTAAATCCCTTCGCTTCGTGGGGACAACCGTGATTCATCAAAACAATTCCTATTTGGGAGGGAAGATAGCTATTTGCTAACTCTTGAGCAATTTTTTCCTCTACCAAACGCGCCATCAAATCGATATAAGCTGGTTGGTTGTAAAAAGAAGGAATATAACGCATTCCTCGAACCCAGTGTTCGCTATTATTAGCTACTTGAGCCAACGCCTTATTAACTTGCTCTACTGCAATCCCGCTAGTAAAAATAGAATCTACGACTAATAGCGGGTAAATCAGTAGCTTCTGAAACCCTTGTGCTTCGATCTCGGCTAAAACTTGTTCGGGAAGAAAGGGTTTGCAAAAGTTAAAGGCTTTAAAAACTTGTACTTTTTCTCCCCATTTAGCTTGTAGATTTTGCTCGATCGCGGCTCTCTGACGTTCAAAAATCTCGTTGTGAGGCGACACAAAGCGATTGTGCTGGTGTTTCCACTCGTGCAAGTCAAAAATCGCCAAAAGTTTTGCCAAAGGGGGATAAACCCATGTCGGGACGGGAGCAAATTTAGCGGTTAGTAAATTTAATGCTTGTTCGTTATAGTTAGCAAAGTCATCATAACTTTCAACCTCGCCATAGCCCATCAATAAGACGGCAACTTTATCTGTTGGCGAAGTTGTTGCTCTTAGCTGTTCTCTTTGTTCTGGAGTAGCAACCACAATATCTGCCTCAATGCTAAAAAAAGATAATTCGATGGAAATGACTGCTCGAAAGACTTTATTATGGATGGGTTAGCTTTCTATTGCAGTCTTGTTCTTTATCCAAGATACCATCCCCCCCTATGGGGTCGAAGTATAAGAAATTATTAATTTGGCTAAAGTGTATAGTAATTTGCCAATTGATACATACTTAATATTTCTTAATGTTAAGATTGACGAAGGCAACTCAGTCGTGCGAGCGATTGTACGGAAAGTTGACTCAGGTAAACCCAGTAAAGAGATGACAGCAGTCGTGTTTGGAAGCCTACCTTTTCCAGGACAAAGTGGCGATCGCGTCGTCAGTAAAGTCGTAAGTACGGCGATCGCAGCCCTATTTAAACGAACCGATAAAATTGAGGCTAATGTACGCGCCGAACCCGTAGCTAAATTGCTGCAAGGTAGCATCGATGGCTTCGACTTCATTGGTAATGGTATGTTGATGTACAACGGCTTGCGCATTGAAGCAATGGAGTTGTACGTACAGGCCGTTGGGATCGATTTTGGTGCTATTTTTAGCGGTCAGGTCAAACTCAAACAACCTACACAAGCGACCATGCGCGTTGTCCTGACGCAAGAAGACTTGACAACATCTTTTAACACGCCGTTTATCGTAGAAAAACTACAGCGGTTGCAGTTTCAAGGACAATCCCTTTACTTCCAAAACACGCAGATGATTTTAAACCCAGATAAATCGCTGCGCATCAAAACTCAGATTCGAGTCGGGAAGGACGGCGAACCACAAGAAATCGATTTAACCGCGCGTTTGCAGTTAGAAGACCGACGTAGAATACAGTTTGTAGATGTTTCCCATCAAGGTGACGAAAATGCGATCGCGATTTCACAGGCATTAATCGCGCACGTTAACGATCTACTCGATCTCGATAAATTTGCGTTGGAAGGGACTCAATTGCGAATCGATCGCGCGAGAATACAAGATCGACAACTTGTCTTCTATGGGATAGCAAATATCGATCGTTTTCCCCAACTTAAAAAATAGGTGAATGGTGACTGGGGATTGGGATATTAGGATATTAGGAAATAAAAATAACAAAGGTGTAAAATTCCCCTTGACTAATCCCCAATCCTTAATCATGCTTAATCAAGAAAACTTACGATCGACGCTATTACAATTAGACGGATGCGGTTATAAAGCGTATAAAGATATCAAGGGAAGCTATCAGTTTTCAGACTTTAAACTGATTATCGAACATATACAAGGAGATCCTTTCGCAGCACCGAGTAAATTCATCGTCATAATCCCCCAGGCGATCGCGCGATTTCCAGACAATCTTTACCAATCTTCAAGTCGAGAATTCGCTTTACGGGACTATCTAACTCGTCAATTCGATCCCGTTGCGCAAGAAATGAGTAGTTATCGCGGGACGGGAAAAAGTGGGTTAATTGCGATCGCGCGTATCGGACAAGAAGTTTTAGAACGCACGTCAGCATTTATTAATAAAAACGAAATCGAAGTCAGATTTTTAGTTGGACTTCCCGCACGAGGACGGACGATTTTAGGTCGTCAGGCGGCGCAAATGTTATGCGACGAGATTCCAGAAATAGTGAATCGAACCCTTAAATATAATTCCCTTAATGCAAGCGAAATTCAAAGGCACGTAGAAACTAATGAAGATGCAGACTGGATACGAAAACAATTAAAAGAAAAAGGGTTAGTTGCCTTTATTGCTAATGGTTCTATTTTACCGCGACGCAGTGGAGTCGATTCGCGTCCTTTATTAGAAAATAGAGTTAATTTTCAATCACCTGAAACCTTAGAAGTAGAGTTTAATTGTCCCAATCAAGGAGTTATAAAAGGCTTAGGAATTCCAACAGGAATTACCTTAATTGTTGGGGGCGGCTATCATGGAAAATCTACGTTATTGCAAGCTCTAGAATTAGGAGTTTACAATCACATTTTTGGTGATGGAAGGGAATTTGTTATTACTAATCCAGCCGCCGTAAAAATACGGGCTGAAGACGGCAGAAGTGTTGCTGGAGTCGATATTTCTCCTTTTATCAATCGATTACCTCAAGGTCGTTCGACTACTCAATTTTCAACCGAAAATGCAAGCGGTAGTACCTCTCAAGCGACTAATATTATCGAAGCCTTAGAAGTTGGAGCCGAATTATTATTAGTAGATGAAGATACGGCGGCGACTAATTTTATGATTCGCGATCGCCGGATGCAACAATTAATTGCTAAAGACAAAGAACCAATAACACCATTTATCGATAAAGTCAGACAACTTTATCGCGATTATGACGTTTCTACTATTTTAGTTATGGGGGGCAGTGGAGATTATTTTGACGTAGCAGATACGGTTATCGCGATGGAAAATTTTCAACCGCACGATGTCACCGAAAAAGCAAAATTAATTGCCAGAGAAAATACGAGCGATCGCATGAGTGAAGGAGGAGAAAAATTTGGAAAAATTACCCCAAGAATTCCCTTAGCAGAAACTATCGATCCGAGTCGCGGACGCAGGGCAGTTAAATTAAAAATTAGGGATATTGATGAGGTAGCTTTTGGTACAGAAGAGATCGATTTAGCTGCTGTAGAACAAATCATCGATCCAGCACAATTAAGAGCGATCGCATCGGCAATTGTTTACGCAAAAGAAATGTATTTAGATAATAAACGAACGATTTTTGAGATAATCAAAAGAGTCATGGCAGATATTCAAGCAAAAGGATTAGATATTTTGACTGAATTTCCGCAAGGAGATTTAGCCTCATTTCGACAGTTTGAATTGGCTTCTGCCCTTAATCGATTGCGTACTTTAAAGGTGAATGAGGATCGAGAAAGCTAAAGCTTGTAACTAGCAACTTAGGTTATTATTGCCCCGCGCATTAATGCCGAGAATTATTCGGTCAAGCAACCGAAACGGTTATCAAGGTTCAACGCTGCCAAACTAAAAGAACTACCCCACAAACAATAAACCCCAAACCGACGACGCGATTGGCAGAAATCGCTTCTCCGAAAGCAAAGTGTCCTAGTAAAAAAGAAAAAATATAAATCAACGCGGCAGCAGGCCCAGCAACGCTAAGATTGACGCGGGTTAACACTAGAATATAAAGAATAGCTCCCATGCCGTAACAAGCTAAACCTGCCAATAATTCCGGTTGCGTCGCAATACTCAAAATATGACCGATCGCATTATTAGCAGTCACTTTTCCTAATTTTAAAGCTCCAAGTTTTAGAAAGAACTGTCCTGATGCGCTAAAAACGATGGCTATCAGCAATAAAATAAATTCTTTTGGGTTCATAACCGAAATCCTTAGTTCTTAGCCAGAATCATTACTTTTTGATTTTAATCAGCGCAATGCTTTAACGAGACACAACAGTCATTGAGTCAGCATAAAATAAAAAAACGGGTAAAGGGCCATGATATGTCCGACCGTATTTCGCGATCGCCGGATTCGTCGTCGGTCTTCCGCAAACGCCTACAATCCCCTTTTCTTTGGGAATGAGACGACTGTCAGAAATCAACCAAACCAACTTGCCACTTTTGATATCCGTCGTATTTCTCAGCGTCGTATTCGCGTCTAATTTAGCCAATTCCTTAGCCGTTTCAACGTAATCGCTACGTTCGAGTCGCCTGATATTATTTTTGAAGTCAGAGATCCGAATATTAGGAACGTAAGACCGCTTGGTCGCTCGGTCGGGAACTAGATTAATTGAGGAACCAGCACTATTGCGGAAATAGATAGCCTCTGTCGAAGCAGGACAAGTAATTTGGCTAAATTGAGGGGGATGACTCGCAAGTGCTGTAGTTATTGGTCCGCCAATGCTCAAAACCGCTAAACTAATACCAACAACGAGTAAAATTTGCGGCTGTTGTACTGGTTGAGGAATTTGCAACAGTTTATGCCATTCCATTTTTTGAGCAAAAAAGGCTATTCCCAAAACAGGAAAAAGAGAAAAAAGTGGAATTGTCGCTGCGTAAGGTCTAGTTCCTGCATCCCAGGGGGGAACAAATGGCACTGAGAGCAAAATCCCTATCGTCATTGCTAGCATTAGAGATGAAATCGGCTGTTGGCGTTGGCGATAGCAGTTGACGATCGCAATAAGGCTCGACAGTTGCAGTAAAAAATTGATGCGACTACTTTTGACAAAAGAAAAGACAAAATCCTTAAATAGAAATTGCTGCCAAGCTCGCATCGCTCCCGTCACTAAACCAAAGGGATTAGCTCGAAATGCTTCCATCGCTATTTCGCGAACTCGGTGAGATCTTTCGGGTTCGACTAGTTGTAAAATTTCTGGATAATCGGCTCGGATAGTTGCCCAATTTCCGTCTACTACTAGGCCATAAAGCGTGTAAAAGAAATTAGCATTCGAGATGGCATTGAGAGTGCTAGCCACTTTAAAGACGAGGGAATTGAGGATAAACCCCAATAAAACGGCGCTAAAAGCAGCGATCGCAAAACGCATGGATAAGAGAGATTTGCCTCGAAACGCCCAAGCTCCCCAGAAAATTAAAACGGGTAAAATAAATAAAGCGCCAACGCGAGCATTTAAGGCTAAAGTTAGCAAAAAAATCCCTAATAAGCAAAGCTTTTGATGTTCCTTAAGCGTGCCTCGCAAAAGAACAGCTAATCCTATCGTACCGAGCGCTATCCCCCAATGTTCTGTCATTACTTGACCGATAAAGGGTTTGTAAAATAGAAAAATGAGCGTCACGATTAGTACCGCAGGAGCAATCCCATAGCCGCATTGTACTTCGCGAGCGAGTAAAAAACAGGCGATCGCGTTGATTAAAACTAAAATTGCTAAAGTAATTTGTAAATTCTGTTCGGTAAGTCCTAATAGCGTGGCTAAGACTCCCCCAAATATAGGTCGCCAGGAAGCGATGAGAAAGGTCGTATTGGCTAGATCTTTCCCTTCTAGAAGGTTGAGAGCGGCAGTATAGTAGTTAATCGCATCGCTTGAGGGTAAAAAGCCAGCTACCGTCATTCCATCGCTGAGTCCGTTACGCCAAAAGCGCGATAACTCTACGGCAAATAGCGCCAGAGTTCCGCTAAAACTGGTTAGGGTTCCGATCGCGCCTGAAGGATAATAGGCTAAGTAAAGTAGCGATGCGATCGCAATAAATAAAAAAGTTGAGTTATTTGTTGCCAATAACAGATTTAGTTTGCTGGGCACGCTGACAATTAAAATCGCTGAGTAAACTGATATACCAACAATAAAAATAACTATAGGATAAAGCCATCGATTATCTAAATTAGCTAGAAGTTTTTCTAATTTCATTTGGCTAAGTAGGTAAACAAAATTAAATTGATAAGCAAATATAGGTAACAGGCAACAGAAATCTTATTGATTTAATTCTGCTTATTTACTTAATTAATACTAAATTTAATTTTTTTTTTAGAAAAATCATATCGATATATCCTCGTTGATTGACTAATTTATCGATAGATTCGCGTCGAGCAAGTGCTAGTTGGCCTTTTCGAGTTAGTATGTACATTAAATAGTTTTTGGTTTCAAAAAAATCGAGTAATTTTTGTGATGAAAATCCTAACTCCTCCATACTTTGTGGGGCATATTCTAAAGCCACTACTAAATCAGGATTTGCTGCTAGAGTTTGTTGCATTCCATAACAAACAGGCAATTCGTATCCTTGAACGTCAATCTTAATAAATTTAATGGCTTGTTTAGCTATTTCCGACGATACAAAACTATCAATTGTTTGCACGGGAACAATAGAAATTTTCTGCCGAGCGATTCCAGTTTTTCTATAATCTTCAGTGACAACTCGACAATCGGCATGATGTTCTTCATTGTGCCAAAATTCTATGGTTCCCGTGGTTTCTCCTACGGCTGCTTGTATAGGAATAACAGTATTGCGAGCTTTACAACGGGCGATCGCGTCTTTTAGCATCAGAAAATTATCGCGATCGGGTTCAAAAGCATAGACTTTAAAATCATTGGACAATTACTTTTGAAAAAACCATTGCCGTATAACCAATATTCGCCCCAATATCTAAAATATTTCCTCCTCTAAAAAGATCGGGATATTTTCGGCTTAGACCAAAAAAAGGATCTTCAAAATACTGTTTATACCAACAATAAAAAAGCCAAAATAAACGTTTTGTCCAAGGGAATTGTAGCAATCCTATTTTATTGACTGCGCGATAGATAGACAAGATGATTTTTTGAAAAACTTGCATTTTTCCATCGTGCTAAAATTGTTTTTCCAAAATGACGAGAATGCGAAAAGCTAAAAAACGACTCATGAATGAAAGAGAGTTTTCTAAGGCTAGAACGGGTTTTAATAATGGCATTGGCAGCATAGAAGGTTTATCGAATCCCCCGCTAAGGGGATAAGCAAAAAATGCCATTCGTCGATGATATGTCTTGCGAAATTGTGGATATTTTTTCTTGAAAGCCTTGTACTTTCTCTCAAATAAAATCGTTGCAAAAGCTTGATTAGAATCAAACGGTTGACGATTTGGCGAAGGTTCAACCAATTTTAAGGGATCTTGCTTAAAGTTGACTGGTTCTGGATGTACGAAATGATAAATCGGCCACGAAGCAAGAGAGATATATGGCTCCATTATTGCCAATCTACCACCAGGACGCAACACTCGCAGAGCTTCATCAAAAAACAGACTAACATTTTCAATGTGATGCAGAACATCAAACATCACAAGATTGTCAAAACTTTGAGCGGGAAAAGGCAAATCTTGAGCGTCAGCAACAACATCGATCCAAGGAAGCGGAACGATATCGGTAGAGGTGACATTAGGGGCAAATTCTTTAAAATTACCGCTTCCTCCACCGAGTTCTAAGGTATTTCCAGATACAAGTTGTGCTGCTATTTCTTTGTACCAACGAGTATAAAGAACTCGCAAGATTGGCTTTTTTTTCCAAATTACTTTGTGCAGTTGCAGAATTTCTTCTGACATTTTTCAATATTGTTTTGAGTTAGATAACGGGCAATTGAAAGACTAAAGAAACTTAATTTTTTTAGCAGCATAGAGACACATTTTTAAGAGAACTAATCCTTCTTTAAAATGTGCAATATTAGAACTGCCATAAGTTCTTGGAACGTATCTAACTGGAATATCCTTCATTTGCAGTCCTAACTTAGCGGCTCCAAAAAGTAAATCGAAATCTCCAAAAGGATCGAATTCTCCAAAATAGGAGCGATTAGCAGCAAGTCGCCCATAATTTTCGCGTGAAATAGCCTTAGTCCCGCACAGAGAATCTTTAATTTTATTGTTGAGTAGATAAGACAATAACCAAGCAAAAAATCGGTTAGCCATGCGATTAAGCCAAGGCATTGCTTTAGGACTTACCGGATAAATTAATCGACAACCATTAGCAAATTCGCAATTTCCAGATGCGATCGCGTCGAAAAAATATACCAAATCTTCTGGTTTGACAGTAAGATCGGAATCGAGAATGATAAAAACATCTCCGGTTGCGATCGCAAAACCTTGACGGACGGCATCACCTTTGCCTTTTCCCGTTTGCTGGCAAATTTTAATATCATATTGTTGTCCATATTTTGCTTGGACTCTTTGAATTTCTTCCCAAGTGTTATCGCTAGAGTGTCCTTCGATAAAAATGATTTCGGTGTGTTTGCCTAACTTCGGCAATCGGGTGACGCAGCTTTCAATATTGCCAGCTTCATTGCGAGCGGGGATAATTACCGAACAGCTTAAGTTCTTCAGATTTTGCTTGACTTGAGCATGGCTGGGTTTCATCCTGGCTACCACATACTCGCTCAAGCAGAGATTATTGAAAACGGGTAATGGTGCTAGGAATTTATTGCACAGCCATGAGATGATAGGAATGCGCTTGGGCAATAATAGACGCTTGCCGTGAAAGATAACCTCAAAGCCTTCGAGATCGAGTAAATTATTAATATCTTGATAGCTCAGCCAGTTTAGGTGGTGTACGGGCATTCTTTGACCCAGTGAAGTTGCCAACTTCAAGATAGGTTCCCAGGCTGGATTGTGGAAGGTTAAGATAACTCTTGTAGAAGGAGTGCAAGCAGAGCGAACGTTGAGCAACGCTTTTTGAATATTCTCGAAATAGCTAATTGTATTGGCGAGAATGACATAATCAAAAGTGCGATCGCCCTGATAAAATTCGGCATCTTCTACCAAAAATTTTAAATCGGGAAACTTTTGTCTGGCTACGTCGATCGTGTGAGGGTTGACTTCTATTCCTAGACCATAGTTAGGCTTAACAGAATTGAGCAAGTTTCCCAGTCCCGACCCAATTTCTAACACATCCGCACCAGATCGAACAAAAAATTTATATAACCTCTCTAGATCCTGATAATAGTATAGATTACGTTTTCTCCATTTTTCTAAGGGTAAGGATTTGGTTGCCAGTAACCTTTTTTTGATGATAGACTGCTAGTCATTGAAAATTTATTCGACTAATTTTTTAGACATACAGTAGCTTATCTTGGTAAATTAAACGATGAGTATTGTATTTTACAATTTCTAAAATTTTAAACTGATTTAATGATTATATAAGCAAATTATTTAATCAAAAAATCGAGAGAAAGCCTAGCGTAAACGCCTTTAGGGTCATTAAGCGTCTTAAGATTTGCTATTTCTTCTTTCATTTTCAGAAACTCAAGAGTCAAAGGATCGGAGGATTGTGTAACGTCTGTCTCCTTAATCTTAAAAAGTTTTTCTACTAACTCCGTTTCAAAACTACGCCTGTTAGGATATTCGTCAACAAGCCAATCATCGCCGAGTTTGGCTTGTTTCGCTGCTGCTGTTATTGCAGCATCTAGTCCGCCAATTTGGTCTACTAAACCGATTTTCTTAGCATCTGCTCCCGACCAAACCCGTCCTTGAGCGATTTGAGCGACTCTTGCTTTAGGCAAGTTGCGAGCTTTAGACACTTTATCAAGAAACATCTCATAAATTTGGTTGACGTATTGTTGCAAAATGGCGATTTCTTGTTCGGTTTTGGGGCGGGTAGAGGTATTAATATCTGCTAAACGAGCCGTTTTAACGGCATCCCAGGTCACGCCGTTATTTTTGGCGATTTGTTGTAAATTAAACAACAGACCAAAAACACCAATAGAACCTGTAATCGTAGTGGGTTCGGCAAAAATCTGGTTTCCGCCAGTAGCTATCCAGTAGCCGCCAGAAGCCGCTACATCCCCCATCGAAACGATAACAGGTTTTTGGGAGCGCAGAAGTTGGATTTCTCGCAGGATGATTTCTGAAGCTGTAGCACTGCCGCCTGGACTGTTGATACGTAAAACAACGGCTTTGACATCTTCATCTTCTCTCAGTTTGCGCAATTCTTTAGCAAAGCGATCGCCGCCAATTTCCTGGATGCCTCCCTCTCCATCAACAATTGACCCTTCTGCGTAGATAATGCCGATTTTGTTGTCAGAAGATTTCTTTTGCGCTTCTTTAACCGAAACTCCCGTATAAGTAGCTAAGTCGATCTGTGCAAACGAGTCTTCTTCATCCGACGAGGTATCTTTGTCTTTTTCCTGACCCGTCAGTTGTTTGAGTTCTTCGACGGCATTATCAAAATAAGCAATGCGATCCACAAGTCCCTGGGTGCGAGCTTCTTCTGGGTCTAAGAAACCTTTTGTATCGGCAATTTGTTGTAATTTCGCCGTGGAAATTTTTCGATTTTGAGCGATGGTGTTGAGACAATCTTCCCAAATATCATTGAGTAGCACTGCAATTTGTTGGCGATTTTCTGGAGAGAGATTTTGTCGGGTATAGGGTTCGACGGCTGATTTATAATTCCCGACGCGAACGACTTGCACCCCAACCCCAAATTTTTTCAGCGCATCGGCTAGAAATAACTGTTGTGAATTCAATCCATTAATTTCCATCATGCCCATCGGATTGAGAATATTGGTAGTGGCGATCGAGGTTAAGTAATATTCTTGTTCGCTAACATCGACATCGTAGGCAATAATTTTTTTACCTGCATCGCGAAAACGTTGCAATGCCAAGCGAACTTCTTTGAGAGTTGCATAGCCGTTACCAGGAGATGTTTTTCTCCCATCCAAAAAAATCGCTACTATTCGTTTATCTTTGGTTGCTTTATCGATCGCGTCGATAACTTTGCGCAGCGCGATCGCTGGCACTTCTTGTTCGGAAAAAGCTTGAGATAAAGTTACGCTACGTTCTGTATCGCTAATCTGAGTCGCTAAGTCAAATACTAGCACCGATTTATCTTTGATTGTCGGCCCGCCTTCGAGCGAAGCGGCCGCTAGCAGCAAAACAAATAAACTACCCGTTCCAAGAGCAAAAAATAGTATCAGTCCGGTAAGACTACCTAGTACGCTGGTAAAAAATTGTTTAGTAAATTGACCCATTTGAATTATGAATTATGAATGATGAATTATGAAAAGTAGGAGTTCAGTAGAGACGAGGCGGGCTTTTTGTCGTTGTACGGCAAAAAGGCGAAGCCGAGCATGCGATCCGCCGGAATCGGCGGGTCGATCTCGGTTTTGCCCGCCGTTGCGATATATCGCGTATGAAACAAAGTTCAAAAATTTACTTCCGACTTCCCTTATCCGCCGCGCACGTAGCGAAGCGGAGGAGCAGCGCTGACTTTCGACTTTCATTGTCCTTCTATGCTAGCTTTTGTAAGACATGAGAGTGTTTGAGAGAAGCTAGATTGGCATTGCCCGTACAGAAGAGAACGGTTGTTATTTGGGCGATTAGCAATTGTACGGTTTCGTGAAGACTTTCTGGCGATTGAGAGGCGGCTTGTAGGAAGGGCAGGGCTAATCCGACTAAATCTGCTCCTAGGGCGATCGCTTTGGCGGCTTCGAGTCCGTTGCGCAATCCTCCAGAAGCAATTAAGGGAACGGTCGGGTAATGCGATCGGATGTCGGCAATACATTCGGCTGTGGGAATTCCCCAATCGGTAAAGGTTCTGCCTAATTCTTGCAGCAAGGGATTTTCTGCCCGTTCGCTTTCTACTTTTGCCCAGGAAGTTCCGCCAGCACCCGCCACATCAATGGCACTGACTCCCGCTTCAATTAATTGCTGTGCCATTTTTGCCGAGATGCCGTTGCCAACTTCTTTGGCGATGACTGGTACGGGTAATTTTGAACATAAAATGTTTATTTTGTCAAGCAATCCTTTAAAATTTGTATCTCCCTTGGCTTGAATGCACTCTTGTAGGGGATTGAGGTGTAAAATGAGCGCGTCGGCTTCTAGGATTGCGATCGCCCGCAAGCATTCTTCTAAGCCGTAAGTGTAGTTTAGCTGTACGGCTCCGAGATTGGCAAACAGGAGAATATCGGGAGCGAGCGATCGCACGGCAAAAGTATCGGCAACTTCGGGCTTTTCTACGGCGATTCGCTGAGAACCGACCCCCATCGCTAGTTTATAAGTTTGGGCAATTTCTGCCAATCGATAGTTAATCGTTTTTGCTTTTCGGTTCCCCCTGTCATGGACGAGATCAATAAGGGAGCGTTCAAGGATTTACCTAAAAAAGTCGTTGTGATATCGATTTCACTAAAATCCAATTCCGGCAAACAATAGTGAGTAAAGCGGTAGCGCTCAAATCCATTAGTCATTTGACGAAATTGTACGTCTTCTTCCAAACAAATCCGCAAGTGATCGGCTTTGCGGGTCTGGGTACTACTCATGTCATTTATCGGTTATTAGTTAAATATGGGAGCGCATAGCGTGTGCCCTCCTAGCGATCAATTATCAGTTACTAGCGGACTGCGAACCAAGTTTTTTAGATTAAAGTCGCTCGTCTCTTAGCATTAACAATCACAAAACGAATTGCTAACGGCAGGCTAAAATATAGTGGGCATATCGAGCAAAACAGTCTCAGGAGGTGCAGATTATGACGGCTATAAGTTTAACTGAGCGAGAAATCGCGACTTTAACGCCAGAAGATATTGCTGCTCTGGCTGCACGTTTAGAAAAAGATGATTATAATAATCCTTTTGAAGCTTTACAAGATTGGCATTTGCTAAGGGCGATCGCGTTTCAGCGTCAAGAATTAATCGAACCCTACGTTCATTTACTCGATATAGAAGCTTATGACGAAGCGTGATCGGATGTAAAATCTAGTAACACTTTTATCATCCGATTTCCAGTGCTTTACACAATTAAAAGTAATCGTTAGCAATTGAGTCAAAAACAGCTTGCATGGCGACCAGAGATTTTTCTCCGAGTTCTTGAGAAATACATAACGGTGGATTAATGCGAATTTTGGCGCTGTAACACATCATAATGATTCCTGCTCGAATCATGCGATCGAATATTTCATTAGTAATTTCTTTTTCTAGAGGGCGATCGCGATCGCCCTCTCTATTCAATTCAATTCCGATTGTTAATCCTTTACCTTGTACGTTTCCGATGAAAGGATAACGTTCTTGAAATTTCTGTAACTCTTGTAAAAACCAACTGCCAATTTTTTGAGAATTTTCAACTAAATTTTCATCCAAAATAACTTGTAATGTTGCTAGCGCAGCCGCAGAAACAATCGGATTTCCGCCAAAACTTGAAGAACTTCCACTCGGTTTTGCAAAAGGCTCGGCGGACGATAATTCATCGTTAGAAATTAATCCGCTAATCGGCAATCCATTTGCCATACCTTTACCAACCACGATAACATCGGGGTTAGTATCGAGAGAATTTGAAGCAAACATTTGTCCGGTTCTGCCAAATCCCGTGATAATTTCATCAACAATTAATAACGCATTAAAATCGTTAGCTAATTGTCGCAGTGCTGGTAAAAATGGAGCAGGAGGAATTACGTTTCCATTCGTTCCTTGCATCGGTTCAACCACGATCGCAGCTAAGTTTCCTTTTAATTCTTGTTCGATCGTTTTTCGAGCAAAATCAACACAAGCCAACTTACATTCAGGATAAGTTAGATTAAACGGACAATGATAGCATTCTGCATAAGGAACCTTAGTATATCCAGGCGGCATGGGTTGATAATCATTCTTAAAATCAACGCCACACAGTCCTAAAGCTCCCCAGGTTTTACCGTGAAATCCACCCCAAAAACTCAAAAAATTGGATTTTTTTGTGTAAGAGCGAGCTAATCTTAAAGCCGCTTCTACTGCTTCGCTTCCACAAGAAAATAATTGATAGCGATCCATATTTTCTGGAGTAACACTAGCTAATAATTCTCCAAATTCAGCCCGAACTTTAGTCGAAAAACTACCAACAATTACTTTATTCAATTGTTCGGTAATAGTAGCTACAAATCGAGGATGAGAGTGACCGATACTGCAAACACCAACACCAGCAAATAGATCGATATAAGATTTACTTTGTTCATCCCAAAGAATCGCACCTTCACCTCGTTCGATAACCAGTTGAGAACGAGAAGCTATTTGCTGAATCCCTGGCATTAAATATTGTTGGTCAGTTTCAAAAATTTGAGACATATTAATCATTTAGTTCTTAGTTTTTTCTCTTGGCTTTCATAATTCATAATTCATAATTCATAATTTTAATGAAAGCCATCCGCCACCTTGCGTACTCGATTGATGAGCTTTTTCCATGATTTCTGCAACTCTTCCCGCTTCGATGAGAGATGCAGGTTCGTAGTTTTCAGTAGCAATGTGATGTTGGATGTCGTTAATAACTGCACTAAACCAACTCGAATGGGAAGGATCGTCGAAGTCGGTAGGAACGATACAAGGAGTGACATTTTTATTTTTGTCTATCAAAATTACATCATCGTTATCGATACAAATTTCGCCTTCAGTTCCTTGCACTCTGAAAGATGATTTACGGACAGAACCAACCCAAGTTAGATTAATTTGAACTAATACAGACTCCCAATCCAAACAAATCAATGCTGTATTTTCTGTTAAATTAGTATCTTTATCGTTGCCTAAATTGCGAATATGTGCTGCAACTTGTTTGGGCGCTCCTCCTAATAAAGAATGAGCGATAGAAATAGCATGAACGCCGTGATCGATCGCGATTCCACCGCCTGCGATCGCTTTATCTCGCCGCCAATGGGGTTGCCATTCGGGAACGCCTCTGGCATGAGAGACTCGATAGACTTGAAACGAAGCGTATAACGGTTCCCCTATTGCGCCAGATCGCACTAATTTAGCTGCGTGTACTACAGAAGGCGCAAATTTGTAGTTATGACAGGGATAAAGCAAGCGACGCTTTTCTAATGCTAGTTGCTTGATATCCTCAAATTCAGCGAGATTTAATGCTAAGGGTTTTTCGCATAAAACGTGTTTTCCTGCTGCTAATGCCTGACGGGCTGCAGGGATATGAAAGACATTCGGCGCGCAAATATCGACTAAATCGATTTCTTGGGGACAGTCTTCCAGCAAATCGCTAAGGGTTTCATAGACGCGAATGCCGGGATGAAGCTTTAGTGCTTCTTCTCGACGCGCTGATACGGGATCGACAACCGCACGCAGATTGAGGTCGTCGCGAGACTGATAGGTCGGCAAATGACCTTTTTGGGCAATAAACCCAAAACCGACAATAGCTATTTTCACGTCACTCCTCACTTAGTCATCAAATTGATTCGTTATTATATCAAGTCTGGCTAGGGAAGTGTCTTTTCTGTCGCGATCGCGCTTCCTGTCGTTTCATTGCACTAGATAATTTAAAGCTTTATTTGTAGCAGCGATCGCCGATAAAAAAATCCGTGAGATTACTGATTTTAAAACATTTAGCAGTATAAATATTTAATTTTTACATTCAAGATGCGATCGCTTCTATGACTGAAAAGCAGAAACGGAGCGAAACATATGCAATTAATTAACTTGCTATTTATGTGAATATACCGATAGGGAAAAACTGTTTTGAGAAAAATTCCGTGAAAATTACAATTGAAAATTCAATAAATGACAAGGTAAAAAGGATAAAAGTTTAAGTTTAAAACGATACTCCTTACACAAAAGATTATGTTTGACGAGTCTTTATTAACAAATCCTAACTCTTTTTCTAATTCATTTAATTCACTGAACTTTAATGAAATTAATGGATTAGAACCAAGCGATTTAATCTCGCCCAATCCTTCTATCAACAAAATTTCATTGATTGAAGATAGTTCAATTAATCTTGAAAATTATCGTTTAACTGCTCAACAAAGTTTTAATTTATTTGCTTCTAAAAGTTTTGAAATACAGTCATCAAAAGATTTTTTAACGGGCAAAACCGTAGGAACGACTTTAGTCGAACCAGACGATAATACTCGAAGCACTGCTCGCAATTTGGACGGACTCCTCAACAATCCCCAAACTTTTAACGATTCGATTAGCAGCATTGATACTAACGATTATTATCGCTTCAGTTTAAGCAGTAGAAGCAATTTTAATCTTGCTCTCAATGGATTGAGTAACGATGTTAACGTTCAACTCCTCGATCGCAATGGCAAGAACATTCAAACTTCCAACAAAACGGGAACTAATGCCGAATCGATAAGCAGAACCCTTAATAGTGGCGATTACTTCGTTCGCGTCTATCCTAACGGTAGCATCAGCAGCAACTATACGCTGAATATGAACGCGGCGATCTCAGACAGCGCAGGAAACACCCTCAATAGCGCGAAAAACTTCAATACGCTCAACGGCAACAAAAAAGTTACCGATTATGTTGGCAGCATCGATACCGACGACTATTACCGCTTTAGCGTCAGCGATAGAAGCAGCTTGAATCTAACCGTCAATGGGATGAGCGCTAATGCTGACGTGCAATTCCTCGATCGCAATGGTAACGTACTACAAAGCTCTACCAATACGGGTACGACTGCTGAATCGATAGGTCGAACCATCGACGCAGGAACTTATTACGTGCGGGTTTTTCCTGTTGATGGTGCTAATACCAATTACAACCTAGATTTAACTGCTAGATTGATGGACAACGCGGGTAACGCGATCGAAACTGCTCGCAATATCGGTTCGCTTAGCGGAACTCGTACCTTTAATGATGCGGTTAATACTAGCGATACCAACGATTATTATCGCTTCAACTTAACCAATAACAGTAATTTTAGCCTGACACTCAACGGCTTGGGTGCAGATGCTAACGTTCAGTTACTTGACAGTGCTGGTAGCGTCCTCAGAAGTTCGACTAATACAGGAAAAACTGCCGAATCGATTAGCGCTACCTTAAATGTAGGGGATTACTTCGTGCGCGTTTTTCCCAACGGCAACATTAGCACCAACTACCAAATTAGCTTAACAGCTAATGCGGTTCCCGTAGATGGAGCGGGCAATACTTTATCAACGGCTCGCAATCTTGGTATTCTTGTTGATAGCACGCAAACGATGAGCGATTCAGTGGGGACAAGCGACACCAACGATTATTATCGCTTCAGTTTGCTCAACAATAGTAATTTTAGCCTCGCCCTCAATGGATTGAGTAACGATGCTGACGTGCAACTCCTCGATCGCAACGGTAACTTTATTAAAAGTTCGGAAAGTGGTGGATCGACCGCCGAATCGATTAGCGCTACTCTAAATGCAGGGGATTACTTCGTCCGTGTCTTTCCCTACGGTAGCATCAATACTAACTACAATTTGAGCCTGACAGCAACGTCCATTATTGCACCTTCTCTCGATCCAATTACTACTCAGTGGTATGGAACCAATATACTCGATGTCGAAATTCGCGATCTGACGCAGAATTTAGCCGCTGATAATTCTTTGAATCGCAACGATACGATCTCTATCTTCCGCGTTGCTAAAGATGGCGGACTCATCAGTGCTGATGAGTTGCGCGATTTACGCACTATCGTCGCTAATGCCAATAACTTTGGAATGCAAGATTTCGTTCGCGTCCTCTCGGATAAAGTTGTTAATGGCAATGTTGCCAATCAAAAGTCAGGAATTGGTAACTTGTTTGCAGGTAGCAGCGATACTCAGATGGAGAGTCTGATTGGTAAATGGTTTTTCGGGAGCGATCGCCCAACAACGCTTTCTAGTTCTCATACTTATCGCGAGATAAACGGTTCTCTCTTCCAAAATGGGATTAGTGCCGATGATGTTAAGCAAGGACAACTTGGCGATTGTTATTATCTAGCAACGCTTTCCTCTATCGCTCAAGAGAAATCTTCTTATATCCAGGATATGTTTATCGATAACGGCGATAATACTTTCACCGTTCGTTTCTTTAACAATAACGTTGCCGATTACGTGACGGTAGATAGGTTTTGCCCACCGATTCTCAGGGAAGATTGGTTTATGCTAGCATGGGCGCTTCTGCTACCAATTCCTTGAATGAATTATGGGTGGCACTAGCAGAAAAAGCTTACGCACAACTCGCTGAGTCTGGATGGAGTCGCGATGCTGATTCTACCGATTCCTATGGGGCGATCGAAGGGGGTTGGATGACAGATACGATAAAACAAGTTACGGGTTTGACGACTAGCGATCGCCAAGCTTCTTCGATGACAAAGCAAGAACTCATCGATGTGGTTAATTCTAACAAGCTTCTGACTGCTGGATTTGTCGGGATCGGCAGTACGCTTGAATCTACTTACAAGGTAGTCGATAACCATGCTTATACGATTACTGGTTATAATGCCTCTACTGATACGTTCTTCTTGCGCAATCCTTGGGCAACAAATCACGTTAGTTTGACTTGGGAACAACTTCTAACACTCAAAACGTACATCCAATGGAGTAACGCTTAGCGATTAAACTTCTTGCTTTTATTCGGGGAAGGGGTAAGGTGAAATAGCTGAACTTTAATCCTTCCCCATTTCCCGATATTTTGATGTCAACAACTTCTAATTCTCAATCTTTAATCGATCTAATTCGCGATCGCATTGCTAATTCTCCTAAACAACAAATCGCGTTTGCCGAGTACATGAATTTAGTTTTATACCATCCTCAGTATGGCTATTATTCATCCGGTAAAGTCGCAATTGGTGCTGAAGGAGATTTTTTTACGTCTTCTTCTCTGGGTTCGGATTTTGGCGAATTGCTAGCAGAACAATTTATTGATATTTGGCAGATTTTAAAATGTCCAACGCCTTTTAATTTAGTAGAAATGGGTGCAGGAACGGGATTATTAGCTTCAGATATCCTCTCTTACTTACAAAAAAATGCCCCCAATCTATTAGCAACTCTTGAATATATTATTGTCGAACAAGCTGAAGGATTGATTGAGCGACAACAGGATTTATTAAAATTTTGGATTGATAACAATGTAAACATCTCCTGGAAATCTTGGCAAGACATTTCAGAAGAATCGCTCGTTGGCTGTCTTTTTAGTAATGAATTAGTTGATGCACTTCCCGTTCATCAGATTATTTTGGCAAACAATCAGTTAAAAGAGATTTATATTCAATACTCTCAAGATAAATTCCTTGAAATTATTGATGAAGTTTCTACGCCAAAACTAGCTGAATATTTTCATTTAATCGATATAGACTTATCATCAAAGGCTTATGCGGATGGCTATCGAACTGAAGTGAATTTATTGGCTTTGGATTGGTTGAAAACCGTTGCTATTAAGTTAAAGCAAGGGTATTTATTAACGATTGATTATGGTTATAATGCCCAACGTTACTATAATCCTCAACGGGATCGAGGCACGTTACAGTGTTATTATCAGCATCGTCGTCATAACAATCCTTATATCAATATTGGCGCTCAAGATATCACGACTCATGTAGATTTTACTGCCTTAGAACGTCAGGGAGAATTATGCGGTTTGCAAAAAGTAGGATTTACACAGCAAGGATTATTTTTAATGGCGTTAGGATTAGGCGATCGCCTAAACGATCTTTCTAGTGGAAAGTATAATTTTCAGCAAATTTTACAGCGTCGCGATGCACTTCATCAGTTAATCGATCCCGCAGGATTGGGAGGATTCGGAGTTTTAATTCAAAGTAAAGGATTGAGTCAAGAAGAGAACGCGCGATCGCTTAAAGGTTTAATTCAACCGAGTTTGTATTAACCCTCTTTTGTTAAGTTAGGAAAGTAAGTTATTGGTTAACAGGCGATCGCGCCTAACTTATCAAACGAACAAATTTCTTTTTCCCGACTTGCAGAACTTTTCCGTTGAGTTGTTTGGGACTCTCAAAAGCGAGTTCGCTATCGGAAATGCGATCGCCATCTAATCTAACCGCTCCTCCTTGAATCTGTCGCCGACCGTCTCCATTACTCGAACACAATCCACTAGCATTGAGAATGGAATACAATTTAGCTGGAAATTCAATTTGAGCCAGAGAATATTCTGGTACGGATTGAGCAGAAGCGGTACTTCCCTTCATTACGATATCCTCTGCGGTTTTTTGAGCGGCGATCGCAGCTTGAGAACCATGAATTTTAGAAACGACTTCTACAGCTAGTAATTTCTGACATTCTCGCGGATTATCTGGCAACTCATCTAATGGTAAGTTTGTCAATAACTCGAAATAATTTTTAATGAGAGCGTCGGGAGTCTTTTCTAACTTCGAGTACATCGAGAGCGCATCTTCGCTCAACCCAACATAATTGTTGAGAGACTTTGACATTTTTTGCACCCCATCCGTTCCGATTAAAATTGGCAACAACAAACCAAATTGAGGTCTTTTACCAAAATGTCGCTGTAGATCGCGTCCTACTGCAATATTAAACTTCTGATCGGTTCCGCCTAACTCCACATCTGCATCGACCGCAACCGAATCGTATCCTTGCATCAAGGGATACAGAAACTCATGGAGAAAAATAGGATTTTCTTGGGTATAACGTTCGGCAAATCCTTCTTTTGCTAACATTTGCCCGACTGTCATGGTAGAAAGCAACGCCAAAATTTGTTTGAGATCGAGTTGCTTTAACCACTCCGAGTTATAGCGAATCTCCAAGCGTCCTGGCGTATCAAAATCCAAAATAGGACGCAACTTATCTAAATAGTCCTTAGCATTTTCCCTAACTTGTTCGGAAGTCAATTGACGGCGAACTTCTGATTTTCCAGTCGGGTCGCCTATCGTCGCGGTAAAATCGCCGATAATGACAACTGCCGTATGACCTGCATCTTGAAAAGCACGCAGCTTGCGAAAAGGAATGCTGTGCCCCAGATGAATTTCAGATCCCGTCGGATCGATTCCTAACTTGACTCGCAGAGGACGATCTATTTTGGATAAGAAAAGTGCCAGATTTTCTTGAAGATCGTCAGAATCCGAGCGATTTGGGAAGATTTCACTCGTTCCCCTATAGAGCCAATTAAGGTTTTGCGATCGATCTGAAACAGACATGGGAATTTGTTCGTCTATAAACAAGAAACTGGATTAGCTTGACATCCTCTGCGTGCTTTATTTAGCACGAAGATTCCTACTACTCAATAGAGTCTCGGCGGGTTGACGGTTCGCCACAAACTGCTACTACTGTAGTCTGATACTTGCTCCCACGTCCGTTTAAAGTCTCGGATAGTCTACCCGCGACTTATGTATCGTTGAAAAATCCAACAAATTTTAATGTATGCCTCGAAGTATAGATTTTAGACTATTGACTTTTCGGCTTCCGTCTTCTACTTTAGGATCGATTTCACACCGCCGTCAGTGGTATATCGACTTCACAACTAGATGGGTTATTGACCATTAATAACATTACCATAAAGCCATCGTTTTACGACGGGGCGGTCAATCCATTTTCTAATTCGAGAAGCTAGCTATCTCTAATTCTTAACTGTTTGACTATTATAGACATAGATAGAAGCTTCACCATCTTTGAGAATAAATTTGCTAGTAATAACGAAAAATGAGGTAATAATATAAGAAATCAATTTATGAGTATTATTTTTTTTTAAAGCGTCGATAACAAAATTTAGTATTTTTTTGAGTGAGGAAGTAAAAACGCCTGTGTCGTCTAGCACTATTGG
>JAAUUT010000157.1 GCA_012031035.1 Candidatus Altimarinota bacterium
TTCCTTTGCTTGTTTCTGCGGTAGCTTGGCTGATTGCTGAAGAAAAAGTCAATCACGATGCTGCCAATGTCGACCAGAAAATTGCGAACAAGGGATCAAACATCAAATCAAGCAACTTTGGGAAGCCATCTCGCAAAAATCGATTTTCTCCCGACAGCCTTTCTCTTTCTCTGGCAAGCAACGCCTAGCGCCGATTCTGCTTTCTTCTTCTTTACCACCAACGAACTTGGTTTTGAAGCAGAATTTTTAGGGCGGGTGCGCCTGGTGACTAGTTTAGCTTCCTTATTGGGAGTTTGGCTGTTCCAACGCTTTTTAAAAGGGATTTCTTTTAGAAAGATTTTGGGCTGGAGTATTGTTATTTCAACAGTTTTGGGAATGACGAGTTTATTACTCGTAACTCATGCCAATCGTACTCTAGGAATTGGCGATCGCTGGTTTAGTTTAGGCGATAGCTTAATTCTAACCGTCATGGGACAAATCGCCTTTATGCCCGTATTAGTTCTTTCGGCGCGTTTGTGTCCTCCTGGCATCGAAGCATCCCTATTTGCCTTGTTGATGTCAATCGTGAATCTTTCCAGTTTATTATCCCAAGAACTGGGAGCCTTATTAACGCATTGGTTGGGAGTCACCGAAACTAACTTTGACAAGATGTGGTTGTTGGTACTGATTGCCAACCTTTCAACGCTTTTGCCGTTACCTTTCATCAAATGGTTGCCCGATGGCGATCCACAAGAAGTAAACGATCGATCTCTGCCACCTACAGAACTCTACGAACACCATGCAACGGGTTCAATGGCAGAACAGCCATTTATGCCCGATCTCGTCCCAGAATTTATTACAACCAAAGAAGAGGCATGACAGCAATTAACAACTTACCATTAACTCGCAATAACGCCCAGAAGTCTTACAATCGTCAAGACTGGCAGAAAGGATACGAGTCTCAACCCAACGAATACGATTATTGGGTTGACGATATAGAAGGAGAAGTTCCTAACGAACTCGAAGGAACCTTATTTCGTAACGGACCTGGTTTGTTAGATATTCATGGTACGCCCATTCGACACCCATTTGATGGGGATGGAATGGTGTCTGCCATTTCGTTTCAAAATGGTCGAGTCCATTACCGCAATCGCTTCGTTCGTACAGAAGGCTATGTAAAAGAACGCGAAGCGGGTAAGATTTTGTATCGCGGCGTGTTTGGGACTTCTAAACCTGGAGGCTTTTTTAACAACGCCTTCGATCTCAAACTCAAAAACATTGCCAATACTAATGTTATCTACTGGGGTGACAAATTACTGGCACTGTGGGAAGCTGCCGAACCCCATCGCTTAGATCCCGCGACACTAGAAACGTTAGGGTTGGACTATTTAGATGGTCTTTTGCAACCTGGAGATGCTTTTTCTGCTCATCCTTGGGTCGATCCCAGTTGCGAAATGGATGGTGGCGAACCTTGTTTAGTTAATTACTCAATAAAAACGGGGCTATCTAGCACGATTACTATCTTCGAGTTTAATCGAGATGGGAAATTACTGCGCCGCCACAGCCATAGCGTTCCTGGTTTTTGCTTTATTCACGATTTTGCGATTACGCCGCATTATTGCATTTTCTTCCAAAATCCCGTAACCTTTAATCCCCTTCCTTTCCTTATGGGATGGCGGGGTGCGGGAGAATGCGTACAATATCAACCCAAGCAACCCACTCGCATTATTGTTATACCTCGCTTTGCATTAGATCGAGGCGTGAAAACCTTTGAAACTCAAGCAGGTTTTGTGTTTCACCATGCCAATGCTTTTGAGTTAGAAGAGAAAATTTGCATCGATTCGATTTGTTATGAGTCTTTACCCCAAGTCAATCCCGATATTAGTTACAAAGAGGTTGATTTTGAGGCACTTTCGCCAGGACAATTGTGGCGATTTACGCTCGATCTTAAAGATGATACGGTGCAGCGTCAAATGATGGAGAGTCGTTGCTGCGAGTTTCCTACTCTTCATCCCGACAAGGTAGGACGTTCTTATCGCTACTTGTTTATCGGGGCGGCACACGATGCGACAGGTAATGCACCCTTACAAGCTATCCTTAAGATAGATTGGCAGACGGGCGATCGCCAATTACATTCTTTTGCACCAAAAGGCTATATCAGCGAACCCGTTTTTGTTTCGCGCCCCGACGCGCAAGCTGAGGATGATGGTTGGGTGTTAACGTTGGTTTATGATTCTACTCACCATCGTTCCGATATGGTCATTTTGGACGGGCGAGATTTAAATCGAGAACCTATTGCAACGGTTCATTTAAAGCATCATATTCCTTATGGGTTGCACGGGAATTGGGTAGATAAGGTATTCAAAACTGATTAATATCAAATCCTAGTAATTAATATTTATAGGGGCTAACGGTTGTTAGCCCCTATAAACAGATCTTCTTTGTCAACTAGCTTTGAGGTTGTACCAAATTATCTAAACCCGCTACTACCTTAGCAGAGATAATCTTGTCTTTATCGGTTAGTTTGTCGAGGACTTCCTTGCCATCAACCACATAACCAAACACCGAGTAACGTCCATCCATGAGGTTAAACCCAGGAGGAGTTAATTCATTGTCAAATTTAAAGAAAAAGAATTGAGAAGATCCCCCATTAGCATCCATACTCGGACGCGCCAGGGCAACTGCACCATAGGCATTAAAAGGAAGCGCTAGATCGGGTAAGTAAATCCCAGCATCTTCTAAAGTAATCCCATAAGTTGGTAATTCTTCCCTTTTCATTAAAATTTCTAAGGGAATTGCTCGATATTGCTTAGTTTTAGGATCGATAAAACCTGCTTCTTCTCCTGGAGGATCGCCTGTCTGGACGACAAAGTTATCTTCTAATGGAGTAAAAGGCAAACCGTCATAAAATCCGCGATTGACTAAATCAACAAAGTTACCGCCGTTAATGGGGGCACTATAACCATCGACGATCATCGTCATCGTTCCTTGAGTCGTTTCCACATCTACTGTGGCACGACCTTTGAGTTGAGGTAAATTAGCGTATTCGGCAGGAATTTCAAAGGGAAATCCTTGCACCATCAATTCTTCTAAATCTGTGACATTATTGAGCAATGCTCGTCGAATAGTCCAAACGTTTTCTTTATCTTGAGCTTTAACAGCATCTTGCAATCGAACAAGATCGTCTTTAATTTGAGCGATTATTGCTTGAGCGTTTGATTGGCGATCGCCACTGACGCTAGCTAATAAATCGCTTTCTTTGGAATTTACAATCTTCAGCGCCGTTTTGACATCTTTTTCAATAGGACCCCAACGTTTTCCTCTCAAATAGTTGGAAATATCTTCGATCGCGCCTTGCATATCCCGCACTGCCTTATTATCAATCGGCAGAGAATACCGCAAAATCGCATTAGGATCGGTAATGGCATTTCCCTGTGCTAAAACTGCGATAAGCATTGGAGCGCTTTGTTGCCAATTCCATGCTGCTCCACACAAACTTACTGACAGACTAACCAGCACAAAGGCAACTACACTGGTCTTTAATAAACGTTGGTACCAATCCGACCAAAGGATTTTTATAGATTTCATTTATCTTAGATAGTTACATAAACTACTAAATCTCTCCACAGATACTTTGTATGTTTTTAACTCTCCCCTTGTCAATCCCTTCGAGGCGTAAAGAATTTTGCGATAAAGCACAGTAGTCTATACAGGTAACTGATATGGCATCAAACTCCCAACAAAATATTTTGCGCTCCTGGACTTTAGCAGATACCATTCTAGAATTTTATGGTTACGCTCCTGGTGTGGCGGATGCCTTACCCAAACACGTTCACGAAGAATATCAATTTTGTTTTAGCGTCGATTTCCCTGGAGAATATTATTATCGCGGAACTTTCTATGCAGTTCCTACTACTAGCTTGAGCGTCATTCATCCCGATGAAGTCCATTCTGCTCGCGATGTGGACGATCGCCCTACGTTTTCATCCTATCGCGTCATGTATATCAAGCCAGAAATGTTGCAAAGGCTAGCAAGCGAAATCGGCGATCGCGCTACGAGTTATCCCTTTTTCCCAACACCGATTATTTTAGATCCCGATCTGGCGCATCGATACATGAGGCTGCATTTAGCTGTAGAAGAGGGAAATTCAGCCCTAGAACAAGAGGAAAGACTTCTATCGGTACTAGAACAATTTATGCTGCGCTACGCCGAAATACGCCCGACACCAAGAGCAATTGGAAGCGAACAGCAGCGAGTACGACGAGTCCGCGAATACTTAGCCGAACATTTAACAGAAAATATTTACCTAGCACAATTATCCGAACTTGTCAATCTAAGTCCTTACCATCTCAGCCGCGTATTTGCTCAAGAGGTTGGTTTGCCGCCCCATCGCTATCAAATTCAATTGCGGGTTGCTCGTGCGAGAATTTTGCTGTCTCAGGGATTATCGCTACAAACCGTAGCAGAACAAACGGGGTTTGCCGATCAAAACCATCTAGCAAGACATTTTAAGCGATTGCTAAGAGTTACACCTGGTCATTATGCCGCCCAAAATAGCAAGATCGTTCGAGACACTAACGACGAATAACAAAGAAAATATTAAGAATCGTTTGCTCGGAGATGAATCGTGTCTGATATCGCCCGTCGCCGAATCCTTACCGTTGGTGCTGCTGGTGCTATTGCAGGTGTCGTTACTGGCAAAGTTCAAGCTAGTCCCGACCAGACCAATCGCGAAAAGGTAGAGTCTTTTTTTATTGCGCTTGAAACAGGTCGTTTTGAGATTCTTAAAGAAATATTTGCTGAAGATGCCCAGCAAATTAATCCTTACTCCTGGGGACAATTTCCAAAAAGTTTAATGGCAGAGAAGGCATTTATCAACAATATAGTTCTCTGCCACAAACCTTTGGCAAGATGTCATTTCCTCGCACGATTTATGCTACCGAAAACCCCGATGTTATATTCGTTCAATTCAAAGGCGATATAGAAATTAAAGCAGGCGGACGCTATCAAAATGATTACATTGGCATCTTCAAATTTGAGAATGGATTAATTAAAGAATATTACGAATATTTCAATCCGATACTAGTCTCCAAAGCTTTTAACGTTCCGATTTAGTTGTCATTAATTAGCAAAAAAATGATGGATAAGAAAATTAGATTGTTTACTCGTCGGAGTGCGATCGCGGGTGGAAGTGCGATCGCGGGTTTAGCTGCTATAAATTCAGTTGCTCGATCTGAAGATACTCAATCTACCCAAACTCCAACCACTCAAGGTCGCTTCGCCGATAAAGTCGTCCTCATCACGGGGGCTACTTCTGGGATTGGCATGGTGACGGCAAAATCCTTTGCCAAAGAAGGTGCAAAAATCTTCTTTTGCGGTCGGCGGGAAAATAAAGGGGCAGAAGTCGAAGCAGCAATTCGCGAAGCAGGAGGCGAAGCAACTTATCTACGTGCCGACGTGCGCAATTCAGCAGAAGTAAAAGCCTTTGTCGATGCTTGCATTGCTAAATACGGACGAATTGATATTGCCTTTAACAATGCGGGAATCGGACAACCGCCTGCGCCTATCAAAGAGATGAGCGACGAACAATGGTCAGACCAGATTAACACCAATCTGACAAGCGTTTTTTATAGTATGAAATACGAAATTCCTTACATGGAACGTCAAGGAGGCGGTGTAATTATCAACACCAGTTCGATTTTCGGGCAAAAAGGAGCCGCCAATTTAGCAGGTTATAACTCTAGCAAATTTGGCGTAGAAGGTATTACTAGAGTCGTTGCCCTAGAAGTAGCTCCCCAAATTCGAGTTGTGGGAGTTGCCCCAGGCGCGATCGCACCAACTGATTTGGGACGTTGGAATCCCGAACATCCGCTTTCTGATGAAGAAATACAAAGGTTTGCCGAACCCCTCCACGGCATGAAACGAGCCGGAACGCCGCAAGAAGTGGCTAATGCGGTGCTTTGGTTAGCCTCTGAGGAAGCTTCTTTTGTGACGGGAGAGGTGCTGCGAGTGGATGGTTATTTCTTGCCGGGATAAGAAAATTAACATGAAAATATTCAAGCTATCTCGCAGACACCTAGTTTTTCTGAGCAGTATGGGAATCGCTGGAGTCGCAAACGCGATCGCATCTACTCGTTCGCAAGCACAATCTCAAACCCCTCAAAATATGACATCACAACCAGCCTTAGATCGTTTAGATATTATTGAAACGGTTAACAAAATCGGAATTATGGCAGATTTACGCGATTGGGAAGCCTGTCGCGCTTGTTTTCGCGATCGCGTTGAATTCGATTACACTTCCTTAATGGGCGGCAAACCTACTATCGTCGATGCAAATACTCAGATTCAGCAGTGGTCGGATTTTTTTGAAAAAACTTTCAAAACTACTCAGCATTTAATTGGCAGCCATACGATAACGCTTAACAGCGATACTGCTACTTGTCTTTCTAATTTTCAAGCACATCACGTTCTTCTAGACTCTACAAAAAGAACTTGGACGCTTGGCGGCTATTACCAGCATGAATTAGCAAGAAATACAAACGGATGGCAAGTCACCAAAATGAAAATGACTTGGACTTGGGAAGAAGGAACTAGACCATTTTAAAGATGCGTTGGGATAGGATTAAGCAGATTAAAAAAAGACAGCTTTAGAACAATAACCGATTCTACATTCCCAATCCTTGGTAAAATGCGATGTGGATCTTTTTAGACGCTAACAGCACTTCATGATTTCGAGTAACGATTTTCGGAGCGGTGTAACAATTGAAATAGACGGGTCTGTCTGGCGGGTAGTAGAATTCCTGCACGTCAAGCCAGGCAAAGGCTCTGCCTTTGTACGCACCAAGCTCAAGAACGTACAAACTGGGAGCGTAGTCGAACGAACTTTTCGAGCGGGTGAAACCGTGCCGCAAGCTACCATCGAAAAGCGAACGATGCAGCATACCTACAAAGAAGCCGAACAATACGTTTTCATGGATATGGAAACCTTTGAAGAGGCAAGTCTAACACCCGAACAACTGGGCGATCGCACGAGATTTCTTAAAGAAGGGATGGAAGTTAATATCTTGTTCTGGAATGAACAAGTATTGGAAGTCGAACTTCCCACCTCCATAATTTTAGAAGTAACTCAAACCGATCCTGGCGTAAAAGGGGATACGGCTACTGGCGGTTCAAAACCTGCTATCGTCGAGACAGGCGCTCAAGTCATGGTTCCCTTATTTATTTCAATCGGCGAACGAATCAAAGTAGATACCCGCGATGGCTCTTATTTGGGTAGAGAATGAGCGAGTATTCGAGATTATTATTGGTTAGTTGTTACCGAGTGATTCTCTCGGACAACTAACACTTGATTAATATATGGGATGCACGATTTGTGTCGATAAATTTTAACGAACTTCGGGAATTGTTAAGTGCGATCGCGCAAACTGACATTACTGAGTTAACCCTCAAAAGCGAAGATTTTGAACTGACAGTACGCAAGACGACTCCAGTCATCTCGACTCCGAGTGTAGAAGTAGCCCCGGCAATAATCCCTGCCGGAGTTGTTTCTTCCCCAACGACTCCTTCAGTTTCTTCTTCAGTTACTCCCGTTAGCGAACCGCCAGAGGTTTCTGTGCCTCCTGCGCCAGACAAAAAATGGGTAGCGATTACTTCTCCAATGGTCGGAACGTTTTATCGAGCGTCTACCCCAGACGAACCGCCATTCGTACAAGCAGGCGATCTCGTCAGTTTGGGTCAAACGGTTTGTATCATCGAAGCGATGAAGCTGATGAATGAAATAGAGGCGGAAATTTCCGGTCAAGTGATGGAAATCGTCGTCGCCAATGGCGAACCCGTGGAATACGGTCAGACTTTAATTTGGGTTAATCCTAGTTAGTCTCAAAGCTCAAAATTTTCTTCAAAGTTCTGACGAGTCATTGGTTGGTCTACTATCAACCCTTCTCCTTCACCCAACAGTTCTAAGGGCTGCCCTTCCACATCGATCCAAACCTGGCTGTTGGGTTCTACACTTGTTGCTGTATAGATAATTTGCCCCAATCGACCCGTCATCGAGGCAGTACCGCCCCCAGTCGTAAATTCTTTAGATAGGTTCACGCGAACGCCATCTTTTTCGGTCGTCACGCCCAGCAATTTCGTTCCTTCAGGAATAGCGGTACTTTCGGACGCAGTGGTTTGACCGCTTAATAAACTTTTTAAAGCAATCTCAACTTTTTCTTGCTTGTTTGCCGACTTTTGGACGGCAATTGAAGCAGGTAACAATTCTAACCGTTGTCCGCGATCGCCAAGCCAATAAATTTGTACGCTTTCTTCACTAGATAGCGGTTTTTCTGGACCCTCGCCTTGAGGAATTGTTGGAGCAGAAGGCGTTTGTAAGGCAGTAAGGGTACGATAAGTTAACCAAGACGCTCCCCCACCAATGACTAGTGCCGCTACGACAATCCCCGCGATCGCGCCTAGAGATAATCGATTATTTTTGGGTTTGTTAGGTCGATCTTGCATAGAACTGCTCCCCGATAAAGATAGACTAAAAAATTCTGAATTACAAATTAGAGCCTAATTTCATAATTCATAATTCTAAATTCATAATTTAAATGACCCTCTATATCCAGTCTACTGTTCCGATGGCAATCGATCGCTAGGCGGCGGCACTACTCGAACAAACGCTGCAAGATTTAATTCTTCTTGGGTAACATTAAATTGCAATAACCTAGCGGTAATCCCCCGCTTTTCAAAGCGACGCAAATCTAATTGTTCGTTAAATCCTTGAGCAAATCCTTGCAATAGTCGAGTTGATAACTTCTTACCATTTACCGTTCCCTGCGGTTCGATTAACTGTAGCGATCGCCCTTCAATTAGATTAAGTCCTACTTCTAGCTTAATTTCTACAGGTTCTGAGGACCGATTGAGCAATCCCGCTCGTTGTAACTGTAGGCTCAGACCAAAGCGATTGTTATCCAAAAAATTGAGATCGGCATTTAAAATTTTAAAAGACTGGGGCGAACCTTGTCCGCTTCTGGCAACAACGCGACCAATTAACTGTTCTAATTGAGATTTAATGCGGGGAGACTGCAACGCGCGATCGAGATCGTCTTCTGTAACCACAACGCGAAAAGCACCGCGAAAAGGTTGGCGCAACGCTTGGGGAAGTGCTTTTGCGCCTTCGGTTTGCAGGCGTTGTAAATCGACATCAATGGGATCGGTTTCTAGTTCTGCAACGGCAATTCTGAGATCTTGAATCGGTCGAACGCCTCGACTGGCAATACGAACGCGATCGATTTTTCCTTGCAGCAGTTGATAGCTAGGTGCATTATCGACGCGCACGTCTAACTGTTCGACTTCTTTAACGCGATCGCGCAGGTTATTTTCAACTACCGTGTCGATGATGATTCCCGCAGGAGTAACCGCCGCAAGTAAGCTAGAGAGAATTATTACGAACCATTCCATGTTGTTTACAGGCGATTGACTGCCATGGCGGACAAATTGTGACCGTTTTTATTGTTGCGATTATTTGTCGCGATCGCAGACGGTGGCATCGTTGGGATTTGAGGTTCTTGCAAAACATCTGGGTTAAATCGATAGCCAATATTGCGAACCGTTTGAATTAAACTAGGTTGTCTGGGATCGGTTTCGATTTTTTTACGCAACGAGAGAACGTGAGTATCGATGGTACGAGGATTGTCTATTGCTTCGGGCCAAGCGCGACGCAACAATTCCGAGCGACTTAAGGCATTTCCTTCTGCTTGGGCGAGAATGTAGAGCAAGCTGAATTCTTGTGGCGTGAGGTCGATAAACTCTCCTTTGAATTGAACTCGACGCTGCACCAAATCGATTTTTAAATCGCCGTATTCGAGATACAAAGGGGCTGAAGTGACTCTCATGCGTCGGGTTAAAGCCTCGACTCTTGCTATAAACTCCTGCATTCCAAAGGGTTTGGTAAGATAGTCGTCTGCGCCAGCTTTTAATCCCCTAACAATATCTTTTTCGCTGTTGCGAGCGGATAGAATTAAGATTAAAGATTGTCGCTGTTGATACAGCCAATTGCATAATTCTATGCCATCTCCGTCTGGTAAGTCAGAATCTATGATGGCTAAAGTTGGCTGACGATTAGTAAATGTTGCTCTAGCTTGCCCAATCGTCGCAATTTGTTGTACTCGATAGCCAATTTGCTGTAAATGCCAGCCTAGTAGCGATCGCAAATGCGGATTTCCCTCAACAATAGCAATATAGATCGAACTCACCTGTGTTCTTTTCCTTCAAAACTCGTGTTTTATAAGCTAACAGAGTCAATGTCATGATTTTGTAACACTGGCTACGGAGAACGCGCTTCTGTTCTTAAATTCTAATATTTGCGTTACCTTGAACGACTTGTTTGAGGGTTGTAAAGGTTTCTAGACTAATTAAACCGCGACGATGCCCCTTTTGATTGGAGATTCCCAAAAAAACTGATTCTCCTTGTTTGGGATTGCGACTGAAGCGAGGCGATGAATTAATATACACTAAAGCACTATTGATTCCCATCGCAAATTGACGGCTTTCTTGATAAGATTCTGTCACCAAACAATCTGCATGACCGCTACTGTAGCGGTTTGTCCACGCGATCGCCGAGGCTAAATCGTCAACGACTTTAAACGCGACTCTTTTATCGAGATAAGGTTTTCCCCATTCAGCTTCGCTAGCGGGCGTTAAATGCTCGGCAAAGTCTTCTAACAATGCCTTATCGCCTCGCAGTTGAAATCCTTTTTCTTTTAAACTGTTGAATAGCCGCATCAACAAGGATGGGTTTTGGTTAGGACTGATAAGAACTTTTTCAATCGCGTTAACGGGGTCGGGTTCGCTGCTGTGACTATCGATAATCATCCAACGCACAAGGTCGAGATCGCCGCTAGGCGACCAATAAAGATAACAGTTTCCCATTGCCGATTTGAGGACGGGAGCAGTTGCTAGTTGGGTGACTTGCTCGATGAGACTGGGACGACCGTAGGGAATGACTAGGTTAATACAGGGGTCTTGCGTCACGAGTTCTTGTATAGACGTTCCCGAATCCGATGGAACGGCTTCTATACATCCGGCTGGCAATCCGGCTTCTTCTAAGGCATTGTGTAAGGCATTGGCAATAACAGTGCTAGAATGGCTAGAGGCAGTCCCACCGCGCAGAATTAAACTATTTCCCGTCTTGAGACATAACCCCGCCGCGATCGCGCCGAGTCGGTAAG
>JAAUUT010000041.1 GCA_012031035.1 Candidatus Altimarinota bacterium
GATTGTTTGGAACAAAATTTTAATGCGCATTACAGTCGAGACGTTTAAAATTTAAAAGTTCGTACCGAAAAACCTCTGAATTTTTTAGTAAAGGACATAGAAGATAGAGTTATTGAAATGGCAGAAGTTTCTAATTAATTATAATTAAACATTTTTTTGAAAGTTTATAAAAGGCTGTTGGAGCAAAGATTCTTGAGTTTATTTCCAAGATCGTCCAACAGTCTTTATTTTTTTATTTCCCTGACTTAACAAAAAAGATTGAATTTTAGCTCGTTTGATAGAGAGTTATGTTGAGTTAAAATTGACCAATGATTACTCCTCATAATCGGTAGCAATCTCAACATCTAACGTATCTTCATCGATATTGACGTATAAAACATTCGGACGACAGCAAACCTGACAATCTTCCACATAAGATTGCTGCATTCCCGCGCTTAAATCTACAAAAGTTGCATTTTCTTCCCCACAAAACGCACAAAAATACTCTGCTGTTGTTTGCATTTTGAAAAAAACTTTCTATAAAAAAATAAGTTTTTGAATAATGTCAATAGTTTGTAATAAAAAATAAATAAATAAATAGGAAAACCCACCCCATTGATTATAGGGCGGGTAGATGGAGATGAATTAGGTGCGGGTAATTTTGTCTTTCTGGCTAATAAAGACCAGTCCAACCACAATTGGAACGACAACAATAACACCACCTAAAACCAAACTCCACAAGAAATTAGCTAATGAAGGAGTCATAAACTTTATATCCCTTGATTATTTTTGATATGCTTCGTTACTTATTTTATAAGGTTTTGCAAAGATTTCTCAGATTTTACGACTAAGTGCGATCGCGCTCTACAATTAATGATGCGATCGCATTCAAGACGACTGATGACACAAGCCTCTAATCCCACAACCCTTGACTGGTCAGACTTACTAAAACAGTTACTAGAAGGACAATCTCTCTCCCAAATAGAAGCTTCTCAACTAATGCAAGGTTGGCTAGCACAAGAAATCCCTGAAGTTTTATCGGGAGCTATCTTAGCCGCTATCCAAGCTAAAAGCGTATCTGCTGAAGAATTGGCAGGAATGGCACGAGTATTGCAAGCGCAATCTTTGCAGCAAACTCCCATTCAACACGCGCAACCCGTTATCGATACGTGCGGAACCGGAGGAGATGGGGCATCTACTTTTAATATATCGACTGCTGTTGCCTTCGTTGCGGCGGCGGCTGGGATAAAAGTCGCCAAGCACGGCAATCGTTCTGCTTCGAGCAAAGTAGGTTCGGCTGATGTTTTAGAATATTTAGGAGTGAATTTATCCGCACCGTCAGAAAAAGTAGAAGCCGCTCTCTCTGAAGTCGGAATTACCTTTTTATTTGCTCCTGGTTGGCATCCTGCGATGAAAAACGTGGCTCCCTTGCGACGGACGCTGAAAGTGCGGACGGTGTTTAATTTATTGGGGCCATTAGTCAATCCTTTGCGTCCTACCGGACAAGTTATCGGCGTTTACGATGCTAAGTTTTTAGAACCGATGGCTAAGGCGCTAAATTACTTGGGAACGCCTAAAGCGATTATTCTCCACGGTCGGGAAAAGTTGGACGAAGCAGGATTGGGGGATGTAACAGATTTAGCGTTATTGAGCGATCGCAAAGTAGAATTGAGTCAATTACAGCCTGAAGTTTTGGGTTTAGCTCCTGCGAAGACTGAGGCATTAAAAGGGGGAAATGTAGAAGAAAATGCCGAAATCTTGCGAAATGTTCTCCAAGGAAAAGGAACGCAAGCACAACAAGAAGCAGTTGCATTAAATGCGTCGTTGGCGCTTCAAGTTGGCGAAGTAGTCTTTTTTGAAGACCGTCGCCAAGGGGTAGAAAAGGCAAAAGAAATTCTCAAGAGTGGTGCTGCTTGGTCGAAGTTAGAAGAATTGGTTGGGTTTCTGGAAAGTTAATAGAGAATAAACCAGTGGATGACTTTTTACGCTTCATCCGCAAACAAGGTTTCTAAGTCTTGACGACCATTGACAATTCTTAAAATTTCAACGCTTTCATCAACAACTTGATAGAAGATAATATATCCGTCTAACGGTAGACCCCGTAGGTTTGGACGGATATGGTTATAGCTACGTCCCAGATTGGGAAATTTTAGCAAATTAAAGCACTTCTGATTAAAATCTCGAAATAGCTTTTCTCCTGCATTTACGTTTCGTTCTAAAAAGTATTCTGCAATGCGATCTAAATCTCGACTAGCAGAAGGAGCAATGATGAAACGATTCATTTGTGCGCCTCTCGCGCTTGCTGAAATCGTTCCAGAATTCGATTAACTACGGTTTCACCGTCTAAACCCTCTCCACGGTCTAGTTCTGCTCTTGCGACATCAACCTTTTCGCGAGTTTCTTCAATCCACTGACTATACTCATTATTTAGTTTTTCCAATAAACAGAATGCCGCATCAACTACCTCGCTTGCATTGGTAAATTTTCCAGAGGCAATTTGTGCTTCAATAAATTGTTGGTGTTCGGGCTTGAGTAGAATTTCCATTGAATTCATCTCCGTTCGCAGATAAAACCGTTACGTAAGGCTTATTCCTATTTTAAAGATACAGCGATCGCTCTCTACTGCTTTCGCTAAGGATATGCGATCTAGACATTGCGATCGCCCTACCCAATAAACTCTCTTAAACTTTTTACAATAAAGATATAAAGATTTACAGGTTGGGGCATGAAACGCATCGTCGTTATTACTGGGTTTGAATCGTTTAACGCCGACTTGTATCGAAAAGCGGCACAGTTAGCAACTTCGCGTTGTCCCGATTTGGATGTACGAGTATTTAGCGATCGCTCTCTCGCTACAGAACCAGAAATAATAGAAAATGCCCTCAAAGATGCCCAAGTCTTTTTTGCTAGCTTAATTTTCGACTACGACCAAGTAATCTGGTTGCGTCAGCGAGTGCAACATATCCCCATTCGCCTCGTCTTTGAGTCTGCATTGGAGTTGATGAGTCTCACGCAATTGGGTAAATTTGCTATTGGCGACAAACCAAAAGGAATGCCCAAACCCATACAATTCATCCTCAGCAAGTTTTCTAGCGGTAAAGAAGAAGACAAACTCGCAGGATATATTAGCTTCCTCAAAACTGGGCCCAAACTTCTCAAATTCGTTCCCGTTCAAAAAGTCCAAGACTTACGCAATTGGTTGATTATTTATGGTTACTGGAATGCAGGCGGTTCGGATAATTTTGCCGTGATGTGTTGGACGATTGCCCAGAAGTATTTAGACTTGAAAGTAGGCGAGATACCCGAACCCATCGAAACGCCTAATATGGGATTGTTACATCCCGATTATCGCGGATATTTTTTATCTCCCAAGGAGTATTTGGATTGGTATAGGAATTGTAGAGACGCGAAATTTCGCGTCTCTACAAATTCAAAATTACCAGTTGTTGGCATTCTGTTATATCGCAAGCACGTTATTACCAAACAACCTTACATCGCCAAATTAATTCGCTATTTTGAGGAAGAAGGATTGATTCCTTTACCCGTGTTTATCAATGGGGTAGAAGGTCACGTTGTCGTTAGAGATTGGTTGACCACTGCTTATGAAACTCAGCAACGCCAGCAGGGAATTATTGAAACGCCTTCCCTATCTAAAGATGCTACAGAAGTAGACGCGATCGCATCTACCATTGGTTTTCCTTTGGTTGGCGGCCCTGCGGGGTCGATGGAAGCAGGACGACAGGTAGAAGTGGCAAAAAGAATCTTGAGTGCCAAGAATATTCCCTATCTCGTCGCTGCACCTTTGTTGATTCAAGATATCCATTCTTGGACGCGACAAGGAATCGGGGGGTTGCAAAGTGTGGTCTTGTATGCGCTGCCAGAATTAGATGGCGCGATCGATACTATACCGCTTGGAGGATTAGTTGGAGAAGATATTTATTTGGTTCCAGAAAGGGTCAAGCGTCTGACGGGAAGATTAAAAAGTTGGATTCAATTGCGTCAAATTCCGCCTTCTGAAAGGAAAGTTGCTGTTATTTTATATGGTTTTCCACCCGGATATGGGGCGACGGGAACGGCCGCTTTGTTAAATGTCCCTCGCAGTTTGATTAAGTTGCTGGAGGCGCTGAAGGAACAAGGATATACGGTGGGAGATTTGCCGGAGGATGGAGAGGAGTTGATTCGTCGGGTGAAGGAGGCGGATGAGAATTTTATCTCGCACAGAGGCACAGAGACGCGGAGACGAACCCCACCCACCCCCCTCGTTCCCCCCTTGGTAGGGGGGGATGACAGGGGGTAGAGGGTGCCGAAGGCGGGAGGGGTCAGTTCGTTGCGCAGAGGGAAGAGAGAGGGGATAGCGTTGATGTGAGGACTTTGGAGGGGTGGTTGGGTTATCTGCTGACCAGTCGTATTGAAAAGCAGTGGAAGTCTTTGACGGCGACGGGGATTAAGACTTATGGCGATGAGTTTCAGGTTGGCGGGGTTCGGTTAGGAAATGTTTGGATAGGGGTGCAACCGCCTTTAGGAGTTGCAGGCGACCCGATGCGATTGATGTTTGAAAAGGATTTAACGCCTCATCCTCAATATGCTGCTTTTTATAAGTGGTTGCAAAATGAGTTTCAAGCGGATGCTGTTATTCATTTTGGGATGCACGGAACGGTAGAATGGTTGCCTGGATCTCCGTTGGGGAATACGGGTTATTCTTGGTCGGATATTCTGTTAGGAAATCTCCCCAATCTTTATATTTATGCTGCTAATAATCCTTCCGAATCTATCTTGGCAAAGCGAAGGGGATATGGAGTATTAATTTCTCATAATGTACCGCCATACGGTCGCGCGGGATTATATAAAGAGTTGATGGCATTGCGCGATCTCATTTCAGAATATCGCGAAGACCCAGAGAAGAATTATGTCCTCAGAGAGGCAATTTGTCAGAAAATTGTCGATACGGGATTAGAAGCAGATTGTAAGTTTGAAGAAGGAGAAAAACAAGGGATTGCTTTTACCGTTGAAAATGCTCGTTTGTTTAGCAAACACGCGCTAAGCGATTACTTTGTCAAGGTATATGAGTATTTACAAGTAGTAGAACAAAGATTATTTTCTTCGGGATTGCATACGTTAGGAGAAATGCCGAATGCAGAAGCGTTAAATGCTTATCTTGAAGCGTATTTTAGCGATCGCTTGCCCGAAAAAGCTAGAGAAGCAATTATTACTGGAGATCAAGAAACATTAGAAATTTTCTATTCCAAAAATGGTTACTCGGAAACGGTAAAAGAAGCCCAAAATATTCAAGCATTATTATCCCAAACAACTGATGAGTTAAGCAATCTTTTGCGAGGACTCAATGGCGAATATATTCCCCCTGCTCCGGGCGGAGATTTGTTACGAGATGGAACGGGAGTTTTACCGACGGGAAGAAATATTCATGCTTTAGATCCTTATCGAATGCCTTCGCCTGCTGCTTATGAAAGGGGACGAGAAATTGCCAAAAAAATTATCGCTCAAAATTTAGAAGAACAGGGCAAGTATCCTGAAACAGTTGCCGTCATGTTGTGGGGATTAGATATTATTAAAACTAAGGGAGAATCGATTGGGATTTTATTAGAATTAGTGGGGGCTGAAGCAGTTAAAGAAGGGACGGGAAGAATCGTTCGTTACGAACTAAAACCTTTATTAGAAGTCGGACATCCGCGCATCGATATTTTAGGAAATTTATCGGGTATTTTCCGCGATACGTTTGTTAATATTATCGAATTACTAGACGATCTTTTTCAACGCGCGGCAGAGGCAGACGAACCCGAAGAACAAAATTTTATTCGCAAACACGCACTCGAATTAAAAGCAAAAGGAATCGAGAATACTTCAGCAAGATTGTTTTCTAATCCTGCGGGAGATTTTGGATCTTTGGTTAACGATCGCGTTGTCGATGGCAATTGGGAATCGCAAGAAGAATTAGCCGATACTTGGACAAATCGTAATGGATTTAGTTACGGAAGAAAAGATAAAGGACAAGCAAGACCGGAAGTATTAAACCAATTACTGCAGACGAGCGATCGCGTCGTTCAAGAAATAGATTCGGTCGAATACGGACTAACCGATATTCAAGAATATTATGCCAATACAGGAGGGTTAAAACTTGCTGCCGAAAAACAAAGTGGCAAGAAAGTAACGGCTAGTTTTGTTGAGAGTTTTTCTAAAGATACAACACCGCGAAAACTAGAAGAAGTATTGCGTTTAGAATATCGAACTAAGTTATTAAATCCTAAATGGGCAGATTCAATGGCAAACCAAGGATCGGGCGCGCTTATGAAATTTCTCAGCGCATGACCGCCTTACTTGGTTGGGGAGGAACGGTTAATTTTACCGATAATTGGGTATACGACCAAGCCGCACAAACTTACGCATTCGATGCAGAAATGGCACAAAAATTAAGACAAGCAAACCCCGAAGCTTTTCGCAATATTGTGGGACGAATGTTAGAAGCGCACGGACGAGGTTTTTGGGAAGCCGATGAAGAAAAATTACAGAAATTAAGAGAATTGTATGAGCTAACAGAAGATGAATTAGAAGGAGTTAATTCAGCAACGATCGCGAATTGAGCATAGCTAGTTTAGCAATTAAGCTCGACGATCTCATCATCAAGAGAAGTGCGTAAAAAGAGCGTACATCCCTCTAACGTTTCTGGTTGATGGCAAGAGCCTGGTGTTGAGTAGATGCGATCGCCACTACTATAAATTTTGCCACCGATTCTCAAATTGCCTTCCAGAACGATAATTTCTTCGTCGCTGGCGTGTCGATGGGCGGGGAATTGGATACCAGCTTCAGCCCGAACAAAATAAGCAATCTGTCGCATCTCGTCGTCTATAGAAAGCGTACTAACCATTACGCCTGGAATTGAATAGGATTCCCAGGATACCTCAAATAATCGCTCTCTCAAAGTTGTTACTGACCATTGAGCAGAATTTGGCTCTAGGCTGGCGATTCTCTCAAAAAGACGTTTTTTGAGGTCAGCAGCCATAGACACGGGTGGAGCGCTGTAAGGGATGGCAGAAATAGCTTTTTTAAACTTTGCTAACTGAGCTTGTAATTCTGGGGACTTAGCGATCGCATCCTCAACAACACAACGTTTTGACTCGTCAAGGCTGTCGAGTGCATATAAGGCTGTAAGTTCCCAAAATTCTTCCGATAGCATTATTTTTTATCAATATGTTACTTCTATGGTAGCCTGCCTCAATATTCATGGAGAATCGAGCAGCCGATGTAATTCAATCAATCCTTGCCGAACTTGTGTTTTGATTGTCTCTACTGGAAGTCCCATTTGCGCGGCGATTTCTGCATGAGTCAAACCTTGGTAATAAGATAGCTCAAGGATTTGTCTATGCGCTTCTGGTATTTGCTGCAACGCTGCGATCGCGCGATCGCGACGGGATCGAATTACAATATCTTCTTGAGGAGCGTCGATTGACGTTCTCTGTTGAAGATGAATTCTCTCTCTTGGAAATGTTTTGACCTTTTTCGCTTCGGGTCGAGATAACCTTTGAAGTCTTTCTAAAGCTTGCCTTCGGGTTAACCTAAAAAGCCAAGCATCAACTTGTTTTTGGCTGAGATTGTCTCTTTTAGCTGTTTGCCAGACTTGGCAGAATACATCTAGCACGACTTCTTCTGCGTCTTGTACGGATTCGAGAATTTTAAAGGCGATCGCGTAAAGGACGCTAGCATAGCGATCGTAAAGTTCTGCTAAGGCAGCTTGCTCTTGCCGAACGATCCCCATTACAAGCGTCTTGTCATCAATAAATTGCTGATTAGTCATTGAAATTTAATGACTGTGAATCCCCATAGAGTTTTTTGATTCGAGTTTGAGGCTGACGATGAAATGCAATGTATCCCCGATATATCTATTAAAGTTCATACATTTTTAGATTCATCCTTTACGGAAATATTAGTGACGAAGTTATGCGATCGTCTCTCTAGCGATTAAAGATTTAACAAATCACAAATCCGAGCGCAGTTGTCATTCATAAATTAATTATAGATATCCTGTATCTAATGTTTAACGAAACATAAATTGAACGAGGTGAATCCCTCCAACTCCGAAAAACCTTGGTAAAATCCGCTGTAATATTGAAAATCAATGATTCTTATCAAATATGAAAACTATTTGGGGCGCGATCGCATTTACCAGTATTATGCTAGGAAGAATTAATTTGGATATGTCCGTCGCTGCATCAGAAAAACCCTTATATTTAGCCTATCCGCCTAACAATCACCAAACAACTTCAGATAAAATATTCTTCATCGGAAGTGCCTCTGCTTCTGGAGAAGTATTAATTAACGGTCAACCCATTCAACGCAGTCAAGCAGGTTATTTTGCACCAAGTTTTCCCCTAAAAATGGGAAACAATATTTTTACCTTACGCCACGAAAACCAAGAAATTAAACTAAAAGTCACTCGAATTGCGAATACACCAACAATTCCGATTGGCGTTGCCTTTGCTAAAGATTCTCTAGCGCCTTCATTAGATATTGCTAGAATGCCAAACGAATCGATCTGTTTTAGCGCAATCGCACCTGCTAATGCCACTGTTTCAGTCCGTTTGGGCGATCGCATCATTCCCTTATTCCCTCAATCGCAAACCGTTCAATTACCGCCTAATTCTGCTGTTTTAACTTCTACCAATCAACCGACTATTTCAAGGGAAGGAAACTATCAAGGATGTTCTACCTTTTCTACAATAGGAAATTTAGGAAATCCGATTTTTCAACTTAGTTTTAACGGTCAAACAATTAGTCAGCAAGGAACCGGAAAAATAGAAATTCTTCCTTCTGATGGACTACAAGTCATTGAAGTAATTGCACAATCGGGAGTAGCGAGAACTGGCCCAAGTACCGATCGTTCTCGTTTAACACCTTTACCCAAAGGAACGATCGCATCGGTGACGGCGACTGAAGGCGAATGGTTACGATTAGATTATGGGGGATGGATTAAACGAGAAGAAACGCGATCGCTCCCCCATAATATTCCTCCAAAATCTCTAATTCGAGGCGTTAATTATCAACAAGTTGGAGGCGCAACAGAAATTACTTTTCCCCTACAAGTCCCCGTTCCCATTCGCATCCAGCAAGGTGAAAAAGGCTCGTTTTAACGCTGTATAATACCACCGCACAAACTGATACTATTCGCCTCGATGACGATCCAATAATTAAGCGATTAGACTGGCAACAAATTGCCCCCGGACAAGTTGAATATACTTTTAACTTAAAATCAGAACAACAATGGGGATATGATGTTAAATACCAAGGAACAAACCTAATACTGACTTTGCGACATCCTCCCCAACAATTAAAACAAAATAGTACGCCTTTACAGGGAATAAAAATACTTCTCGATCCAGGACATGGAGGAACAGAAACAGGCGCAAGGGGACCGAATGGCTATACAGAAAAAGAAGTCAATTTAGTGGTTTCAAAACTTTTAGAAAAAGAATTAATTAAGCGCGGTGCAACAGTTTATTTAACGAGAGAAGACGATAGAGAGATTTCTTTGGTAGAGAGAGTCGATACTATTAATAAAATTAAACCTACTGTCGCACTTTCAATTCATTATAATGCCTTGCCAGATTGGGGCGATGCGATAAATACGAAAGGAGTTGGAATGTTTTGGTATCATGCTCAAGCACACAGTTTAGCAATTTTTCTCCATAATTATTTAGTTGCAAAACTCAATCGTCCTTCCTATGGCGTGTTCTGGAATAATCTTGCTTTAACTCGTCCTCATATAACGCCTTCGGTTCTATTAGAACTCGGATTTATGATTAATCCCGATGAATTTGAATGGATAGAAAATCGACAAGAACAAGCAAAATTAGCACAAATATTAGCCGATGGAATTGTTGAATGGTTTGCAACTGTTAATTAACACTCAATACTCTAAGCTGTTAAATTTCTAAACCCTGAAATTCTGATTTCAGTTCGCCTTCCATTAGATTTTTAACGGCTTCTTGAGGTGTAATTTCTCCTTTGAGCAATCGATATACTTGCTCTGAAATAGGCATATAAATCGCTTGTTTTTTAGCAATTTTAATTAAAACTTGCGTCGTATTAATTCCTTCAGCAGTTCCTTCTAAGGTTGCTAAAACTTGTTCTAAAGATTTTCCCTGGCTAAGTCCATAACCAACTTGATAATTACGAGAAAGAGGACTGTTACAAGTTGCCATTAAATCTCCTAAACCCGATAACCCAAAAAAGGTTGAAGCTTTGGCTCCTAAAACAGTTCCAATGCGAATCATTTCGGGTAAGGCTCTAGTTAATAATCCGGCCTTTGCATTTGTGCCTAATTGTAAACCATCGCAAACACCAGCCGCGATCGCCATCACATTTTTTAAAGTTCCACCTAATTCTGTTCCGAGAGGATCGCTATTAACATAAACGCGAAAATTTTCAGAAGAAACGATTGTCTGTATTGTTTCGGCGGCTAAGATATTTTTGCAAGCAACGACTGTTGCTGCGGGTAAACCTTTTTGAATTTCTTTAGAAAGATTTGGACCTGATAAAACAACAATAGAATGCCCTAAAAAAGCTTCTTGCCATAGATAAGAAGGCGTGCGAGTCGATAGAGGATCTAATCCTTTAGTTGCTGTTACTAAAATGACTTCTTTGGGCAAATTTAAAACTTGCAATTTTTCAATAGTTGGTCTGACTCCCTTGATGGAAACTGCTGATAAAATAATATCGACATCAACAATAGCAGACTCCAAATTTTCCGAGCTACGACGCGACCACAAACGAACTAAATGTCCTTCACGAGTTACTAAACTTGCCAGTGCAGAACCCCAAACTCCCCCGCCAATAATTGTTACTATTTTTGCTCGACTCTTGACCATTTAATTTTCATTATTTCAAAAAAATGTCTTTTCGCAATCCTACCCCAACCGTTGATATTATTATTGAATTAAGCGATCGCCCGCATCGACCCATTATTTTAATTGAAAGAAAAAATCCTCCCTTTGGTTGGGCAATTCCTGGCGGATTTGTTGACTATGGAGAATCAGTTGAAACAGCAGCGCGACGAGAAGCTAAAGAAGAAGTCAGTTTAGATATTCAACTTATCGAACAATTCCAAGTTTATTCAGATCCTAACCGAGACCCGCGCCAACATACCTTAAGCATTGTTTTTATAGCTACTGCCAATGGCGAACCACAAGCAGCCGACGACGCTAAAAATATTGGAGTTTTTTACCTCTGGGATACGCCCAAAAACCTTTGTTTCGATCATGACAAAATTCTTCAAGATTATTGGCATTATCGAAATGATGGAATTCGTCCTCGTATCGTCTAATAGTAGGGGCGAATGCCATTCGTCCCTACTTAAATTTAATATGTCACTTTAAGTTCAAAAACTTATCTAAGGCTGCTATCATCTGGGGAGGCCAGCGACGAATATCTTTTACCCATTTGATATCTTGATAGCGATTGTCCATTCCAACGGTTGCTACCCAGTTGCTTTCTGCTTCTCCCTGCTGTCCCTTATCCCAAAGAACAACGGTTAGGGCGGCTCTCATATCGGGAAACATGGGATATTTGCGAACTAAATTGCGGATCGATCGCAAGGATTCTTCTTTTTTTCCGATTTCATAAAGCGCTAACGCTTCATTAGCACGGGCAAAGGCGAAGTTAGGGGCTAATTCGCTTGCTTTTTGGTAATCGGCTAAAGCTTCTTGCCACTGTCCGAGTCCGCCTTTGGCATTGCCTCGGTTATTATATGCCATAGCATCGTCGGGAGCGATCGCGAGGACGCGATTGTAATCTGCGATCGCTTCTTCATATTTTCCTTTTCCTTCCAAAGCAGCGCCGCGATTGAGATAGGGATCGGGAGAATCGGGGGCGAGTTCGATCGCGCGGTTAAAATCTGCGATCGCTGCATCTAATTTGTTCTGACTGACGCGAGTATTGCCCCGATTGCTCCATGCTGCCGGATTGTCGGGAAACGATTCGATTAGTTGCGACCAATAGGCTTCTGAGCCTGGAAAATCTCCTTTTTCTGTCGCTTCAAAGGCTTTTTTAGCTATTGCATCGCCTTTAACTAGCTGTTCCTCGGTGTAGCTGGGATTTTGTGTTTCTTGTGCCATGACTGGCATTGTCCATCCCAAAATCAAAAGCAAACACACTAAACTCAGAATCCAACGCTTCATTTTTTCAACACCGACTTTTAATTGAATTTTTTAATTTTACAGCGATCGGCTTGGTCGCTGCTTCGTTCGTGCGATCGCGTTTATCCCTTTCTTTATATCATCGCTACAGTCTTTTTCTTGCCAGGAGCGTTAAAAACGCTCGATGCTGGCGCTATCTTTGGCATCGATCTCTTGATTTGACACTTTCATGTCATTTTCATCGCTCATATTTAAACGGATACGTTTTTTCGGTTTATTCAAACTTTTAGCCATAAAACCAATGAAATTAAATGTTAAATAGACATCAGAGTCGAATTTTACATTTGCTTTTTGCTTTTGCCGCAGGATTTATTTCGGTTCTTCTATTTCACCAGGGAATGTTAATTTTCTTAAATCAGATTAACTTTACTCAATTTCCTGTTTATCCAACCAATCCGACTCAGCCTTTTGGGATTCCAGCAATTTTATCGATGGCATTTTGGGGCGGTGTTTGGGGTATTGTCTTAGTTATTGTTACTCTCAGTTTAAGAAAACAATTATCTTATTGGTTGACAGTATTATTGTTTGGAGCTTTGGCTCCCACTGCTGTATTTTTATTTGTCGTTTCACCCCTCAAAGGGATGCCTGTTGCTGGTGGTTGGGATTTTCGCTTAATTGCTACAGGATTGATGCTTAATGGTGCTTGGGGTCTGGGAACGGCTCTGTTACTTCAATTGGCTGTTAATAAAGTCAGTAGAGCAAAAAAGAGATAAGAGGCAATAAACGATCTCTACCTGTCTAATGAATAAATTGTCTATAAACTTGTGGTTAATCTCCTTAAAATCTGTATCGATCGCGACAATCAAAAATGCAAAATTCAACTCAATCTCGAATTAAAATCGCTCATTTATTAAAATATTCGATCGCGATCGCGATTTTCTATTTTTCTAGCGAACTTCCGGCAATTGCCCAAGAAATAGCTGGAAATAAAACTATTAATCCTCAACAATGGTTGCAAGAAGCGTTAGTACAAATTCAAAATTTAGGTTTTACTGGCGCGATCGCGTTTATCCTACTCTACATCATTGCTACAGTTGCTTTCATACCAGGAACGTTTCTAACGCTAGGCGCTGGCGTTATTTTTGGCGTAGTTCTTGGTTCAGTATACGTTTTCATCGGTGCAACCCTTGGCGCAACCGCAGCTTTTTTAGTAGGACGCTATCTCGCACGAGGATGGATTGCCAAAAAATTGAGAGCGATAAAAGATTTTCCGCGATCGATAAAGCAGTAGGAAAAGAAGGCTTTAAAATTGTTTTACTCACCCGATTATCTCCAATCTTCCCTTTTATTTTGCTTAATTACGCTTATGGATTGACAGGCGTTTCCCTGAAAGACTATTTTTTCGGTTCTGTAGGAATGATTCCAGGCACGGTAATGTATGTCTATTTTGGCTCTTTGGCGGGCAATCTCGCTAAACTGGGAACTGAAACGCGATCGACAAATCCCGCGATCGAGTGGACAATTCGCATCATCGGCTTAATCGCTACAATAGCCGTAACCGTTTACATGGCTCGTATTGCTCGCAACGCACTTAATACAGTGACCAGTGACCAGTGACCAGTTACTAGTTACCAGGGAAACTTTTGAAGAATATTTACTTTCTCCTTTCCCCTTTCACCAATCCCTTTTCCCCAATCACCTATGACTAATTCTACATTCGATCGCGTATCCGTACTGCCGATGGACGAATACAATCAGCAGTTAGTCTCTTTCGTTCATCCTCCCGATTGGGTTAATCCTACTCCTGCACCTTTATACGATTTAGTGGTTATCGGTGCGGGGACTGCTGGATTAGTGGTTGCTGCGGGTGCGGCGGGTTTGGGATTGGGATTGAAAGTCGCGTTGATAGAAAAGCATTTGATGGGAGGAGATTGTCTCAATGTAGGATGCGTCCCCTCGAAATGCGTCATTCGTTCTTCTCGCGTTGTTGCCGATATTCGCCATGCTGGTGCTTTTGGGATTCATCCCCCCGATAATATCGAGATCGATTTTGCTGCCGTAATGCAGCGGATGCGGAAAATCCGCGCGGGAATAAGCCATCACGACTCGGCAGAACGCTTTAAAAACTTGGGAATCGATGTATTTTTAGGAAATGGGCGATTTATAAGTGCAAATGCGATCGCAATAGCAGATAAAACCTTAAAATTCAAAAAAGCCGTCATTGCAACGGGAGCAAGGGCCGCAAAACCCTCAATTCCTGGTATTGAAGAAGTCGGTTATTTGACAAACGAAACCGTATTTTCTCTAACCGAGTGTCCGAAACGATTGGCGGTTATTGGTGGAGGCCCCATTGGTTGCGAGATGGCACAGGCATTTCATCGCTTAGGCGCACGAGTAACCCTGATTCATCGCGGTACGCATTTATTAAATCGCGAAGATGCCGATGCAGCAGCGATTATTCAAAACAACTTTATTCGAGAAGGAATTGATGTCATCCCGAACTGTTCGCCAAAACGAGCAGAATTAACATCGCAAGGAAAGGTTTTATATTGTAGTAATAATGGAAAAGAAATTGCGATCGCCGTGGATGAAATTTTAGCAGGTGCGGGTCGCGTTCCGAACGTAGAAGGCTTAAATTTAGAGGCGGTAGGCGTAGAATACGATCGCAACGGCATTAAAATCAACGATTATCTACAAACGTCCAATCCCAAAATTTTTGCAGCAGGAGATATTTGTCTGAACTGGAAGTTTACTCATGCTGCCGATGCTACGGCGCGAATTGTCATCAAAAATGCCTTATTTTCCCCATTTGGGTTAGGAAAATCTAAACTCAGCGATTTGGTCATGCCTTGGGTAACGTATACCGACCCAGAAGTTGCTCATGTAGGGATGTATGAGGAGGAAGCAAAAGCTAAAGGCATTGAAACTAATGTTATTAAAATTGACTTAGATAAGGTCGATCGCGCGATCGCCGATGGGGAAGAAGAGGGATTTGTCAAGATCCTACACCAAGCAAAATCGGACAAAATTCTAGGTGCGACAATTGTAGCGCGTCATGCAGGCGAGACAATTAGCCAATTAACCACCGCGATCGTTGCTGGAATTGGTTTGAATACCTTATCTAGCGTCATTCATCCCTATCCAACTCAAGCAGAAGCGATTAAAAAAGCAGCAGATGCCTATCGTCGTACCTTACTCAGTCCAAGAACGAAAAGTTTGTTAGGTTTGTTGACCAAATTTTCTTAAGCTAACACGCATTCAAATTAGTTACAAATTTTAGGGAGTAGGGAGTAGGGAGTAGGCAATAGCTATAGTTAATGAGCAATCGCTCCTGATTTTGATAGTAAACAGTTTAAATGCGCAACAGCTTAAGCAATGCTGAGATTGCTTGGGCAAATCTACGATTTTCTTATCAATTCTTGAACTTCTAAAACTGCGCGATCGTCGCCAACTCGTTCAAAGGCTTTTATACTTAATGAAAATGCCTCCTTTGCTCGAACGAACTTGCCCAACCTCAGATAGACTTCTCCAATCCCTCGATAGCTGCACCCAAGACACATATCATCTTCTACTCGACGTGCCATCTCTAATGACTTTAACATTGCTTGTTCTGCTGCTAGCAGATATGCAAGTTTCAAGTGTAAATAACCTTGTTCGTATAGATTTGCGCTGAAACCAACAAAATCATCTGGCAAGTTAAATACTCGAAAATCGTACTCGTGCTGAAAAATCTGTTGGGCTTCTTGGAAATTTCCTGCTAGTCTTTCTACCATACCCAACTGGTGCAATGCGATCGCCTGCCATTTTAGGTCGCGTTGGTAGCAAACAAGTTCGTATAAATTTTGGTATAGTTCGTGCGCGCGATCGTATCGTTTTTGTAAGCTATAGGTAAAAGCCAAACCGTTGACCGCACATTTATATTGTTCGTTTTGAGTTTCTGTATGTTGTTGCACGGCTAATAAATACAACTGTTCGGCTTGAGTAAGCTGTCCGCTGTCGAAAGCCATAAAAGCTTGTTGCAAAAGAGAGTCCGTATTCATTCCCATTGAATAACCAAAAAGTTTATATAACCATTGGTTCTAAACGATTTGTTTCAAAGCCTCAGCTAGGTATTGATACTGTTCTAACCTGTTATACAATTGAGCCGAAATCCTAACAAAACAAGACCCATCAATCCAAGGCACAATGGGCACTTCAATCTTAAACTCATCCAGCAACTTTGCCTGTAACACGTCCCAAGATAAAGGGACTTTTCCTAAAGGAATCGATGCCATAGAACCTATCATCTCGTCAGGACAAGGAATCGCCACCCCAAGCGTCTCGCAGAGAATCTGTCTTGCTGCCAGTGCTAACGCTCGATTGCACGCCTGCAACGCCGACCATCCGCCTTCTAATAACGAGTCCATAAACCGAATCGTCTCAGGAACGCACAAATAAGGCGTTGGATCGACTGTTCCCATCCAGTCAAATTCTAGACGAAAACGCGATCGCTCGCTACGCGGTGAATTTGCGCCGTGACTAATCGTTAGCGGTCGAATATCAGCTTGTTTGTCTTTTCTCACGTAGAGAAACGCCGCACCTTTAGTCGCACACAGCCATTTATGACAATTAGCAGCGTAGTAAGTTGCACCCAGAGAATGCAGGTCTAGCGGCACAAAACCAGGCGCATGAGCGCCATCTACTAGCGTATCCACCCCTCGATACGTTAATTCCCTTATTAAGGCTTCAATGGGAAAAATTAGGGCGGTAGGACTAGTAACGTGGTCTAGCAATGCTAGTTTAGTTTTGGGAGAAACTTTCTCTAAAATCGCTTCTACAATTTGTTGGGGCGAATCTAGCGGAAAAGGAACGCTTGCGACGACGATTTTTGCTTTGCTGCGATGAGCGACAAATTCTACGGCATTGCGACAAGCATTATAGGTATGATTGGTAATTAAAATCTCGTCATCTGGCTCAAAGTTGAGAGAACGTAAAACCGTATTTACCCCAGCCGTTGCATTGGGAAGAAAAGCTAAGTCATCCGCATCGATTTTAATAAAATCTGCTAATTGCGATCGCGCTTCATCTAACAATCCTTCTAATTCTCGTGCTAAAAAGTGAACGGGTTCTTGCTCGATGCGTTCTCTTAGAGATTGTTGATAGTTCAGAATGGCGATTGGCGTTGCGCCAAAAGAACCGTGATTGAGAAAGTGAATATCCTTATCTAGTAACCAAATTGGCTTTAATATATCGTTCATTTAAGATGTTAGCAACTGACGAATTATCCAGTCATAAGCTATTTGAATTGCATTTGACCAATGTTTTGATGTATCCACAAATTGTATGTCAAACTGCTGACAGATATGCTCAATCTCAATACTAAGCTGTTTGAAATGTTTGATATATCGAATCATCTCTCGATCTGAGTACTGATGCGACCAACAATAACGATCGTTAACTGCTGCTTGTCGAATTTCATTTAGCTTTTGTAATACATCAACATGAGGATATCCAAGAAATAGGGAGATATATCGATCTCCTTGAAAATGACGAGCAACTGTTGTTGGAGTAATGACTGATGATTCAATAATCTTAAGGTAATCGAATTCTTTTCCCATGTTCCGAATTAACTTTTTAACAACGATCTCTCTTGGATCTGGCTTTAATACTCCATCAAGTTGAAAGTCAACTGAAAACTTTTCTGGAACGTAGTTTTTGAGAAAGTTAGTTAAATTATCTGCGTGAATAATTGTTGATTTTGTGTTCGTAAAGATCGTATTAGCAAGACGAGATTTACCCGTTCTACAAACACCTCCAATAATGACCGTTTTCATTTCAGTTTCTCCATCTAGTCAGTCCTGGGTAGACTTGCTTTGAGTACTGTTGGTCTAGGCTTATAGCTAGCGCGGAAATTTAAAGGAAGTTATACTGAATCGTAAAATAAAATCCATTCTCTTGCCAAGTTCGCTTCTCCCCTTCCACATCCATCAAAGGAATGCCCCAATCAAGACGAATATTTAAATCGTCCCCCTGTCGCCATAATAACCCTACACCCACAGAAGCTAAATCGTTAGGATCTGGCGTATCGATATTCGTATTCCAACCGATGCCATAATTGACAAACGGAATCACCTGTAAAACCGCTTGCCATTCGGGAACTCTCAGAACTGGCAAACGAACTTCTGCTCCAGCAAAAAATCCGTTATCTGTCAAGACTAAATTTTGTCGGTAGCCCATCACGCTTCCCACGCCGCCCAACGCAAACTGTTCGATAGGAACTAAACCGCGATCGGCTATTTGTATATTACTTTGAAGGACGAATACCATGTCGGTATCCAGCAGACGCACGTACTGACCTTGACCGCGCCAAGCAAAAAAGCGGCTATCGGGAATCTCGTCCACCCCAGGAATCTCTGATTTAATCGTCGAACCGAGTACGCCGCCCAGTCCGACGCTAAATTGCGATCGCAGGGCAAAAACTTCATCCGCGCTTTGTTTAGTGTAATCTTGGGAAAAACGCAGGGCAAAAACTTTTGTACGTCCCTCCTCATCAGCACTCAACGAAAGAGGAAATTCATCGAACAGCAAGACTTGATTATCCCGAAACGAGGCTGAGAATCCCAAAGCAAATTCTCGAAAGGTTTGTTCGTCAATCGAGCGAATGATGGGTTGGCGATATGTCAGTTCGTAGGAGCTAAATTCTGAGGTAATATCGGGTTCGTTGCCATCTTCATTGATATCGTCGAGAGGCGGTTCGATAACTCGGTTATCATTAAGTAGAAAATCGAAACGCAACGTACCGTTACTAGATGTTAGGGGAACTTCATAGCCTATATTGAGGGCATCGCTACCATCGGTATTGATATAACTGAGCCGCAAACTATCTGCCAATCCAGTTAAGTTAGTAGTATTAATACCGACCTCTCGTTGAAAACTGCCTACATTGGGAGAACGAGCGTTATTGAGATTAATAAAAGCATTAAAGGTATCGGCTTCTAGATAATCGACTTCTAAAATGCTACTTCCCTGTTGCGAACCTGCTGCGAGTCTGGCTGAGATGCTTTCGATTACGGGATCGAGTTGTAGCAATTGTAAAGCTTCTAAGGTGCGATCGACATTTAGCGGTTTTCCAATTTCAGCACCGAGACGCGCTTCTACATAACTATCCAGCCGTCTCCTCATTTTAGAATCTATTTCTCTGACTTGAATAGCTTCTAATTTCCCTTCAATAACCTGAATGGTGACGATTCCCTTTTTCTGTCGTTGCGTTTCTTGAGGAATAGAAATTACTGCCCCAGAAGTTCTATAGCCTTTTTGGGCATAAAAGTCAGCCACTTGTGAAGCGATTTGCAGTAACTGGCTAAAAGAATAAGCTTCATTCTCAATCGAGCCAATGGTTTCTTCTGTCCCCAAAATTTTAATTTTGCCTAATTCTTCGGCGCTAAAGACAGTATTGCCCGTAAATTCAAAATCGGTAACAACAATGGTTTCTGAAACTGTTTCGGGGGTTTGGGGCGATCGCGTTGGCGGAATCTTAAGCGGTTCTTCTGGTGGTTGCTGGGGAAGGGGAACGGGAGTGGGTTGGGGCAACGGTGGTAAAGGTTGAAAAGGAGCCGTATTTTGAGCGAGCCAATACTCTTCGAGAACTTGGTTTAACTCATCTGCTCGTGCGGGCGTACCAGAATCGATCGCGCTGAAAATGCATAATACAAAGATTATTGGCAAACAGAGCGATGAAGCTAGAAATTTTAAATTGGCGATCGCACTAGAGACACGATAATTTTTTTTGCTCACACCAAACAGGTCGAATCTTACTCGACCAAAAACCCGATCGATTACGAATTATATTAATTTATCACCTGAATGGCTTGAATTAGCCAAATATTACCTTGGCGTACTAATTCGTAGCGAACCTGTAACTTCTCATCATAAGAGCGCCCTGCATTTATTTGACTGTTTTGATAGTATTTAGCAGTTTCCCTCACCGAAGCTTCTACGGTAGCGCGATCGGGCTTTTGCGTGTCGGTTTTTAAGGACTTCACTTGCAGTTCGTGTTGATACTGCCAGTAATCTTTACTAATCTTGAGTTTTTGAGCGCGATCGCGCCACTGCGACAGTAAAGCTCCTGTCAATATCTTATCCAAGCTTTCAACTTGATGGCGATCGCCAAATGCTTGAGACTTACTAGAGAGCCAATTTTGAATGACTTCTTCGGCTCCTTGGTGGGTTAGTACCTCTGCTACAGCAGGTATGACTTGTGCGCCAGCAGGCGGGATTGCCAAGGGAGGATTAGCCAATCCGATAGCTAACTGTTCTCCCGTAAGCGCAGCCAAAGGAGAGCGGCTTTCTTGAAACCAATTATTCAATGCCAAGCCAGATGCTCCCAATCCTAATAAAGCTACTATTCCTACTAATAAGCGTCTTCTTTTGAGCGCGGCTCGCGACTTCCCTTTGCGATGGGAAGAACGCTGTGGGACTTGTATATAGCCATTAGGCGGGCTAGATCGCTTTCTGCGACGGCGCGAGGTTTCTTGAGGAGGTTGGCGGAATCCCGTCACCACCACTCGCTCTCTCGATATTTCCTGAGTTTCTTCGGCACTTTCCTTAAAGTTAACTGCGCCTCGTTCGTAACGAGAGCTAGTTGGCGCTAGCGGTAAGGTTGCCGTTCGTCCGCTATAGTTTTTTGTCAATGACTGAGGCTCGTCGTAATGCGAACCAGTTTTGCTGATTCTTTGCCCTTGGAGGCTCGATTGTCTTCTCGCTCTGGTTTTGGCTGCCATTGTTTCTCCTGTGGTTTGTTGTTCGTCATTTTCCCTCGACGCTTCGCTTTGGCTCTCTTCGAGAGGTAACTGTTCTAAGTAAGTCTGAACTTCGCTATCGGCAAAATAATCTTTTAAAGAGACTTTCTGGTCTTTTAAGTCCCTAAAATAAGAAAAAACTTCGGTTTGTAGCCAGCGCTCTTCGTAAGCACACAATCCCCTTAATAAATCTGGTTCTCCTTGGGATTGTTGGCGAATAAATTCGATCGCTTCTTCTTCGTGACTTCCTTCTAGAGCAAGACTTGCCTTTTCTGTTTGTCCGAGCAATAAGTAGCAGGCTGCTTGTTCTAAATGAACGTCTTGACGCTTGCTAAGCTCCTCCAGCAAAATAGTTGCCCGAACGATTAATTCTGGCTGCTTGTGGGCGAATCCTCGCGCAATGAGCGCGTAAATTGCGAGATATTTAGCGACGGCGGAGGGACGCTTGGCTTCGACTTCAAATAGCTCTTGCTGTTCTTGAGCGGTTAAATAAACTCTGATTTGCTGAATGAAACGCAAACAGTCGTCAATGTCTAATCCAGAGCGATCGTCTCCTTTGCCATCGATCCCGCCTCGCTCTTGCAGCATCTCTTGAAGCAGAGTCAGTCCTTTACGTCTTTCCTCGGCTCGTTCTTCGCTTAACGATACTAACTCTAAAATTCGATAAGGTCTTAATTTATATAGCTCTGTGCTGATTTCATCTCGAACGCTAAAAAATAGCTTTTCTGGCTCTAGTAGCGCTAGTCCTCTTATGCCTGAAGCGGCGGCGTTTTCGTATTCCCCTTTTTGCCATTGCTCGCGACTTACTTCTAAATTCGCTAGCGCTAGGGTTAAAAGAACATCGCTTTTTAAGGCTTTTAGCGTTTCTGTCCCTTGTCGTTCGAGGCTGTTAAGGAAAGGATACCCAAACTCGATAACGCGATCGTAAGCGCCGAGTTCTTGAAAAATCAATAGCGCTCCAATAAATCGCTCCCCAGGAATGTCTAGCCACGGCGGATTGGGTGCGGGGACAATTTTTGAATCGTCAGTCTTAGGTGAGGAGGCTTCGTCTTCAACGTCTACTTTAGCTTCTTCTGGGGGGAGTTCTAGAAACTGAAGGTCATACTCAGCTTTTTTTTGTGGGTCGCTAAGAACTTCATAGGCGAGATCGAGCAAGGATTTACGAGCGGCGATCGCGACTTCGCTATATTCGAGCCTCGGCAATTGCAAGCTACGATCGGCATGAGCCTGATGCAGTTGTTCTTCACTTGCCTGCATCGGGATTCCTAATATTCTATAGTAGTCGAGCGGAATTTTCACAATTAGGTTCCTCAGAGCCGATTCATCTTGCAAATCTTATTTTCTCAAAAATTTCACTCCTGGCGATCGCCGCAGCCAATTAGCCAAAGTAGTCTTTAGGCAAAATTTTAGCTTAAAGACTTTCAGTTAGTAAAATAAATATTTAATTTTTCTATCTTAAGGGAGAGTACAAGAGCAATTAGTTACAATTAATCAATTTAATTTTAAACTTAAAGTTAAATTGATTAATTGTCAGATTTTAGACGAACAGTTTTTTTCGCATACCGCCTAGAGATTACCAGCTAATATTATGCTAGGGTGTCTCAAATCGATTCGATTGAGTTTCTGAGTTTTTCAGTGGATAATCTCAAATATTAATTGTTGTTAAGACTACTAGAGACAGTATGGTTTCCGAACGCACTTTACCCGAATTTAATACAGCTTCAGTCAAAATTACCAAAGATGAAGGGCTGATGCTCTACGAGGACATGGTTCTCGGACGCTCTTTTGAAGACAAGTGTGCCGAAATGTATTATCGGGGCAGAATGTTTGGTTTTGTCCACCTCTACAACGGGCAAGAAGCCATTTCTACTGGAATTATTAAAGCTTTGCGCCCCGGCGAAGATTATGTGAGCAGTACCTATCGCGATCACGTTCACGCACTCAGTTGCGGCGTTCCTGCTCGTGAAGTCATGGCAGAATTATTTGGGAAGGAAACCGGATGCAGTAAAGGTCGCGGCGGTTCGATGCACATGTTCTCTGCCCAACACAAACTTTTGGGCGGCTATGCGTTTGTGGCAGAAGGAATTCCCGTTGCGATGGGCGCAGCCTTTCAAGCGAAGTATCGACGGGACGCGATGGGAGATGCCAGCGCCGACCAAGTTGCTGTCTGCTTTTTTGGCGATGGGGCGAGTAATAACGGTCAGTTTTTTGAATGCTTGAATATGTCTGCCCTTTGGAAGCTGCCCATTCTTTATGTCGTTGAGAATAACAAGTGGGCAATCGGTATGGCACACGATCGCGCGACTTCTCAACCAGAAATTTATAAGAAAGCTAGCGTTTTTGACATGGTTGGGGTTGAAGTCGATGGGATGGACGTTCTCGCCGTTCGTAACGTCGCTCAAGAAGCGATCGCTCGCGCCCGTGCGGGAGAAGGCCCAACTTTAATTGAAGCGCTGACCTATCGCTTCCGAGGTCATTCACTCGCCGATCCCGATGAATTACGTTCTCAAGATGAAAAACAATATTGGGGCGCGCGCGATCCAATTTCTAAGTTTGCTGCTTACTTGCTAGAACATAACTTAGCCGAAGGCGAAGAACTTAAAGAAATCGACCGTCGCATTCAAGCTACGATCGAAGATGCCGTTAAGTTTGCTGAGGAAAGTCCAGAACCCAATTCCAGCGAGCTTTACCGTTATATTTTTGCTGAAGATAAATAGCTCAAAACATAAATAAAGATTGAATCTCGTCTTCTGTCTTGGAATATTTAACCAGCTAAATTAAATAAGAAGATTGAGATTCAATTTTAAGATTAAGAACAGTAGCGACTAAATTGTTTCTACTGTTTTTGTTTCATTTGGCGTTTCGTGGGACGAAGACGATGATGGCTCGATTTTATATTTGACGAGATTGGCTAAATCTTGCAATTGCGCGATCGCTTCTGCTCCTTCTAGTTTCATTAATTCGCGATCGTCTCGCATTTCTGTCCAGGTGATCCCGTAGTCAGAGACTAAAAAACGAATCAAGTGATTTTCTCCCAAGCTGACCATAAATGAGGCACTATTCATCTGACCGCCACAAGTGTAGCAAGAAGCCAGATAACCTCGATTTTCCAGAACAATCGCCAAAGCTTGGAGATTCATTACCAAGTCCTTGACAAATTGACGGTGTTGCTGTGCTAATCGTATAAACACCTTTAAACCTCCTGACAACACTCCCCATTATAAAATCTTAAAAGTTTTTTAAGATTTTATTTTTAAGAAATGAGATAACATACACAACGTTTCTTCATTGAATCGCGATCGCCTAGGAGCGCTGTCCCATTCCCCGTTGCGTAAGCTGCCCGTAGGATAGGGGTTCTTGCCCTTCGTAGCCTGTTGTTAGGCATAGAGTCAAGCAATCGCGTCATAACTCTTCTTGCACTAGGCTAGCTTTATTCTCTCGAATTGCCCAGTATCAAGCGTTACACTTAAGCTTGAAGATAGCTGTCTATAGACATGTTGCCCAACAGGGGGATACCTTTAACATCAGCGAGACAGAACTTAACAAATAAGATAATGACGATTACTCAACTGTTCAATGTTTCCAATCTCTTTGTTTTGCCATTTTGGGCGTTAATTATTCTTTTGCCTAATTGGGGAGTCACCAAAAAAGTAATGGAGTCGTTTCTTCCTTTTGTCCCCTTGGCGTTACTTTATATTTATTTTTTTGTAGGAGCAATTACGCCTGAATCGGCACAAGCTTTATCAAGTTCTCAATTAAGCGATCTAGCTAAAGCGTTTTCAGACGAAGCCGTTATGGCGACAGGATGGACGCATTTTTTGGTTATGGATTTATTTGTCGGGAGATGGATATATTGGGAAGGACAGCGAACTGGTATCTGGACATTACATTCATTAATTCTTTGCCTGTTTGCTGGGCCTATAGGGTTGTTATCTCATCTTGTAACGGCATGGATTGCTCAACGATTTTTAGGGACATCACAGACCGAAATTTCCACAACCGCTACAACTAAAACTTAGACTAAGAGGAATAGGCAACAGGCAACAGGCAATGAACTACGCTTACAATTGCTGGCTATTGCGTATCAGGGTTTCCGTCATATTAGTTAACTGTTGTAATTGTTCTTGTAGCTCCCCGGCTTGTTTTTTAAAAGTCAGTTTTCGTTTTATAGCTTCGCGGGCTAAATCTTCTCGGTTTTGCTTTATGGCTGCGATCGCAACTCGATCCCAGCTATCTGCTTCTTGAAGTGCTGTTTTATATCGAGGTTGAAGATCGTCCCAAATTAATTTGATATCTGCTAGCGCTTCCTTTAATAATTGTTGAGAATTGTTGGGATCTGAATCTTGAAGCGCTTCTTTGAGCGGTTCGTATAATTTAGAAGTATCGAGTTGAGTAACAAAGGGAATAAAATCTCGGATTTGTAGGCTATCGCTAAATCCTGTTTTGCACCAAGTCGCAAAATGCTCGCAATTGTTAAAGAGTAAATTATATCTCTGTTCGCCTAAACGACTGTGGGCACGACTGACAACGACATCCGCAATAAAATAGAATCCAGCTTCATATTTGCGGATATAAACTGGATTTCCTCTAGCAAAAGTTTCTATCGAGGTTTGTTCGATTGTTTCGCTGGGTTTGCGGTAATGAATAACACTTCCATCACCACAATCGCTCCCATGATGTTCGTAGATTCCCTGCAAATTCAGCAATTCTCTGTGAACGTAGATTTGATCCCCGCGCATAAGCTAAAAAACATTTTAAGTTGTTTGTGGCGATTGAGTAAGGGAATTTGTGAGTGGGGGTGTAGGGAAAACGGGGAATGATGAATTCATAATTTTCATAATTCATCATTACATCATTCAAATTTAAGCTATTGCTTGCTGATAGCGCTTACTTACTTCATCCCAGTTAACAACATTCCACCATGTCTCTAAATATTTAGCGCGATCGTTTCTATATTTGAGATAGTAGGCGTGTTCCCAGACATCATTGCCCATAATCGGATACATTCCCATCATCAAGGGGTTATCTTGATTCGGCATACCCATAATTTTTAATTGCTTGGTTTTATCGAGTGCTAACCAAGACCATCCACTCCCAAATTGTTTGCTACCAGCATCGTTAAAAGCGGTTTGAAATTCAGCAAAACTTCCAAAAGCATTTTCGATCGCTTTGGCAAGTTCTCCAGTGGGTTGACCGCCAGCATTAGGAGCCATAATTTGCCAAAACAGGGTGTGATTGACATATCCGCCGCCATTATTACGTACGGTAGCTCGAATATCTTCTGGTAGGCTATCTAAATTGCTTATTATCTCCTCTGCGCTTTGGTTAGCTAATTGGGGATATTTATTAACAGCTTCATTAAATTTCGTGGTGTAAGCAACATAATGTTTATCGTGGTGAAACCGCATAGTTTCCTCATCGATATAAGGTTCGAGAGCGTTATAAGCATAGGGAAGTTCTGCAACAGCAAAGGGTTTTTGTTCGCCTGCGGTTGCTTGAGCTAAGCCATTTTTGGGAAACAATCCGAGAGCGGCCGTACCACTCGTACATCCCAGTAAAACCAAAAAATTACGGCGATTGAGACTCATAAATTTAAAAATTTTTGCGTAGACAATTTTATACTTTATAGGGAATTATCAAAGAATTCTCATTAAAATATCTTTCACAGTTGGCGGTAGCTGACGCATAATTTTCCCCTTCTCGCGATCGATGGCTACCAGAGTCACTCTTCCTGTTAAATATAGGTCTTTTTCTTGTAGCGCTTCAATTTTATAGTCCCAGTAAATTCTGACTCCAGTTAGCCCAATCGTGCGAGTTTTAACGATCGCAGTTTCTCCTAATCGCATGGCTCGATGATAGCGAACAGACATTTCGATTACGGGTAAATCGCAACCTAATTTGACTAAATCGGCAAAATCTATTCCCATCGATCGCAAGCACTCGACTCGCGCCTCTTCCATCCAGGTAATATAAGTTCCATGCCAAACAACTCCGGCGTAATCAGTATGATGGGGATGAGCGCGGACGGGATATTCAAACCAAGTTTCTGTATTGGTTCCTATTGAGTCATTGGTGGCGATCGCACTTGGGTTGGCGATAGAATCGATCGCAGTTGTTGGTAATTGGGGAGTTTCGGACATCGTTCCTATTTTAAACAACGCTTCTGAAATTCTTCAGCTTGTTTGGGATCGGGAATTTTTTGAGCCAAAGCTTGCACGAATTCAGTCACGGACATGGTTGGGTTTTTATTTAACAACCGCTGGCAAATGATAGAAGCCATCGGCCCAATAAATTCAGCTAGTTCCTGCTGAGTGCGAGCAACAAAGCTCGGATCGAGTTTAGCACCTGTATTTGTCTTTTTATCCTCGCTCGGAATTTTGGGTGCTGATGTTGGTGGAGTCGTTTTAGGCATTAATTCGGTTGTTTTTGCGGCAAATGGGTCTCCTTTCGGTGCATTTGGCTTTTCTCGATCCGATACGGACGATGCCGAGTGTTTCATGCGCGAGTGGGGATCGGTTCCGTATAAGGTGCGATAGATTTCTTCTAATTCTTGCAAGATTATCTTCGCTGATTGAGGTCGCTGACTTGGTAAACGGGCCATTAGGCGATCGAGAAAATCAGTAAAGATAGGTGAAAGCGAGGGAATAGCATCTCGCCAATTCAAATGGTCTACATAAGAATCGTAAAATTCGCTTGGATGTTTGCCTGTAATTAAGAAAACAAAGGTGCGTCCTAGCGCAAAGAAATCCGATTGAGGAACGGCTTGACCGTTGAGTTGTTCTAAGGGACTGTAACCCGCCGAAAAAAGACCCGTTACTTGTCCTTCAGAACGCTTCGACATATAGGTTTCCGTGACTTCTCGCGCCGTGCCAAAGTCAATTAATACTAACTGACCGTCCGCTCGAATCATAATATTAGAAGGTTTGATATCTCGATGGAAAAAGTTGCGATCGTGAATCTCTTTCAAAATTGAGACTAGTTGTATCATCCATTGAATCGCTCGTTTTTCAGTAATGCAAGAACCGCGACGAGTGATATATTCTTTAAGATCGAGTCCTTCAATTTTCTCCATCACCAAACAGTGCAGGGGATCGTTACTGTTATGAGGATAGTAGGTAAAATAAGCATCCGGTTCGATTTTGGGAATGCCGGGATGGTTTAATTTAGATAAGAATTGAGCTTCTCTTTGAAAAAGCTCCACATATTTGGGATGGTTGTAGGTTAGAATTTTTAAGACTTTTAGATTGCTTTGACTGTCCTGCCAAGCTTGGGAATCTCTTACCTCATAGGTTTTGCCAAATCCCCCTCCCCCCCAATTGTTGCATGACGCGATAACGCCCTTCTAGCAGTAACTCAGAGCCACAGCTTGTACAAAAAAGTAAGGTATCTTGATTTTGAGGATTAGGACAACGAGGATTAATGCAAAGGCTCATCCGAGTTTGGGGGTAAAATCAGATCGGTAATTTAAATTTCCTTATAACTTCTAGGGTACTTTTCTTCGCTGAATCTGCGATCGCTTAAGTAACCTCGACTATTCTATTTTCTCCGACATAAAAGTAAATTGTCACTCGATTTCAGTGGACAGCTACCAATTACTGGTACATTTTCTGGAAATTAAATATTTAACATTTACAAAAATAAATAATTAGCAAAGAATTTTTACTATCTATTTCTGTTGTTTTTACCAGTTTCTGTTAATGTGTAAACCGATCGCGTTACCTTAAAAACAATTCTTCTCGAACTTAGGTGATGAATCGCTCTAAAGTTAAACTATCTCCACCGCGCGGCGGAGGTTATGTACCTTACTCAAGCACTTCAAACAAAAAGACCCTAATTATAACGGTTAGCTTGGCTTGGATTTTAGGAAGCTTGGCTTTAGGTTGGGGGATACTATTTTTGGGTGGAGTAGTAACTCTGGGAGGCGTTCCCGCTTTTATTGTTGGCAAGTTTTTAAAAGATCCTACTGCTGTAGGTGCTTTTTTTGCAGGAGATCGAGTGAAACTCCATCAACGCCTTGAGGAATTAGGCATTGAGGAAGAAATAAAAGCTTATTATCGTCCTCATATGCCCGATGAAGTAAGACTCGATTGGTATATTCATCAACTTCTTTACGATCGGACTGGTTATATTGGTAATAACTATTCGGTAACGCCGCAAGGAAATTTAGTCTTAAAAACATCAGGTGAGATAAGACTTAGACAAGAACTACAAGAAAGAAATCGTTTTTGAATACTGATAATTAAATCTTAAAATATTCAAAAACAAACGAGCCTGAAATCAATCAAAAAGAAACTATCATATCTAATACACTATCTCCAATCAGTTTTCAAGAACACAAAAAGGACTTAATAAATCTCGTCGTAAAAAATTACAATTTAATCGAATTACTCGTTTCAAAAAGACAATGAGAAACCATTCAAAAATTCGAGGTAAAAAAGCTAGAAGACATTCTCAGCTTTATCTATATTAAAATAACTTACTTGCTCTCTTATCCTTTTCTTTATTTCTGTGTGAGATTTTAGAACAAACTATATTGTTAGGATAGCTTTTTGCTAAGAATAATTACTGAATGTTAAGAAAAACCTCAAATAAAAGAATAGCTGACCTATACTAAAAAGTTACAGTTTAGTCGGATGGAAATGCTCATGGCAAGAAAAAAACGGAAGGTAACAGAGCGATATTTAGATACTAAATCTAAGCTATTAGTTCAGGAAAAAAGTACAACCACTTTAGAAAATGCCACGCAGATTGCCATCGAAAATCATCTGCAAAATGCTGCGATCGCGATAAAACCTCTAGAACAAATTAATAATAGTTCTTCAGAAAAATCTAAAGACTCGGCTACAGTATCTTTAGAAACTTATCATTCTCTTCAACAACAATTAGAAAAAAAAGAGCGACAGTTAGAAAAAATACAAGAGCAAGCTAAGGAACAAGAAGAAACCCTTAATTCTCTTCAGAAAAAAGTAGATAAAAAAGATAAGCAAATCAAAGAGCTACAAGAGCAAACTGAGGAACAAACTAAAATTCATCAAACCCTGCAAAAGAAAGTAGAAAAGAGAGACAAACAAATTGCAGAAAAAATTGATGACTATAAAGCACTTGAGAAGCAAAATGAAAAAAAAGACCGAGAAATTTTAGAATTACAAGCTCAGATTACCGAACAATCTAAGCTTACTCAAACTCTTCAGTTGCGATCGCGCGACCAAAATCAAAAAATTACCTTTTTACAAGATCGAGCAAACCAACAAACAAAAACTAATCAAACGCTTCAACAACAATTAGAGACTAGAAAAAACGAAATCGAACGATTAAAAGCTCAATTAGAAAAACAAGCTAATCACCTCGAAGAACAAACAAAAAACTGTCAAACGCTTCAACAACAATTAAGCGAGCAAGAAAACAGTTATTTACACCTGAAACAAGAACATCAAAAACAAATTGCCGGACACAATAGTCTGGATGCGATCGCAAATATACATCTAAATAAATGGCGCAAGAACTATTTTTCTAATTAAATTTGAAGAACTAAAAAAGGAGAAATCCCCCCTTGGTAAGGGGAGCCAGTGCGGTCTTGGGGTCTCCCCAAGTAAAGCACCTGGCGTGGGATAAAGGGGGGTAAAAACCGCTATGAAATCCAACTAAAACCAGTAACGGCTAAAACACCTGCGATCGCAGAGGCGGCCAAAGAAACAAACGCCGTGCGAACGAGCCACCAAGCTGCATCTGCAACAATTTTTTTAGTTTGAATGGCTTCTTTTTTCGCTTGCTCTTTAATAGCATTGAGACGCTTGCTAACTTCCTGTTGGATGCGTTCGGTGCGACTCAGGACGCTATCTCGTGCCGCTTCGATGCGATCGACAATGCGATTGGCTTCCTCTTCTGAAATATCCTCGCGAGAAGAGATAAGCGCGACTAAAGTATCGCGGTCGAATTGGGATAAGCGATCGCGCAACGCTTCAAATCCTGCTTGTGGATCGTCAAACAATGTAGCAAAGTCTTGCTGAATACCTTCATAGTTCAATTCAGGACGATCGAGCGAATTGAGATAGGTGCGAACGTTTCCAAAAATCCCATCGATCGCCGATTGTACCCTTTGCTTGACTTGTTCGTATTGTTGAACGATTCCATCGCGAGTTGATTCAATGCGATCGACAATTTGATTAGCTTCTTCTTCGGAAATATCCTCGCGTTGAGAAAGCAAAGCTACCATCGTAGAGCGATCGAATTTAGAGATGCGATCGCCTAAAGAACTAACGCCAGAACGCGGATCTTGCAACAACAATTGTAAGTCGCGCTTGATGGCTTCGGGGTTGAGTTCTTCTTTGTTGGTATTGCGCAAGTAGTTTTCCAGAGTAGCTTCAAAATCCGAAACTCTTTGAACAGTACGATTTGCCAAGCGTCGAGGCGCTTTGACAATATTGTCAATTGCCGATTGAACGCGATCGATAAGGCGATTCACGTCTTCTTCGCTTAAATCTCCTCGCTGAGTTAGTAATGTCACTAACGTTTCTCGGTCTACTTGAGAGAGGCGATCGCGCAATGCTAAAGCACCTTCTTTAGGATCGCTGAGTAAAGTTTCTAGATCGCGCTGAATTCCTTGCGGATCGAGTTCTTCGAGGTTAGTATCGCGCAGATATTGAGCGATCGCTTTTGTCGTCTCCTCGTAACGCTGTTTTGCCGTATCCGCCACTTGTTGCGGCGCTTGAAGAATGCGATCGCGTACCGAAAGCGCGCGATCGATAATTTGGTTGACTTGCTCCTCGCTGAGATCTTGGCGTTGAGAGAGAAATGCAACTAAAGTATCGCGATCGAATTGAGAAAGGCGATCTCGTAAAGCAGCAAATCCCGCTTGTGGGTCTTCAAAAATCATCCCCAACTCGCGCTCAATCGCGTCTGGGTTAAGTTCTTCTTTATTGGTATTGCGCAGATAATCTTCAACTCGTTGGCGCAGTTCGTTAGCTCTGGTTTTAGCTTGTTCTTGCAACTCTCTGGCACGATTGAGGATGTTATCGCGGGTACGCTCCAATTGGCTAACAATATTGTTAGCTTCCTCTTGTGAGATGTCATCCCGTTGTCCGAGTAATTGCACCAATGTATCGCGATCGAATTGCGAGAAGCGATTTTGCAAATCTTCAATAGAAGCGTTGGGATCTTCCAATAAACTTGACAAATCGCGCTCGATCGCGTCGGGATTTAACTCTTCTTTACCCGTCGAACGAAGATAATTTTCCAGACGATTGCGCAGATCTTCTTTTTGCTCGCTTCCTTGCGCATCCCGAACCATTTGTAAAACGTCTTGACGAATACGCTCTAATTGTTCAGAAATTTCTTGAATTCTCTCTTGGCTGAGGTCGCCACGTCGTTCGAGCAACCCTACGAATTTTTCTTGGCTGAGTCCCTCTAATTGCCGTCTCATATTACTGGGAGCGGCATCGCGATCCAAAAGGACTTCATAGAATTCATTTTGAACGGTGATAGGGTTGAAATGCCAGTGGAAAGATTTTAAGAGGTAATCTTCGACATCAGATTGCAGTGCGCCTTGAGGCTGTCCTGGCAAGCTTTCTGTCACCTGTTGAGTCGCTTTAGTGCTGAGTTGTTTGAGTTGCAAAGTAATTTTGTCGATATCGACTTCCTGCACTTTCTCTTTAAGCGTTTGCAGTTGCTCGGTAATTTTTTGAACATCGACATCTGATAAATTGACTCGATCCAATACGCCTGTCGCAGCAGCACCTAAGCCATATTGAATTGCTTGCTGCATCAGTCCATTCCCTTTTTGACCGTTGCTACCTCCCACTGTTACTAGTTTTTGAAGCTGTTCGCCTAAGTTTTCCGATTTCAGTTGTTCTGGGGTAGCTTGTTTGAGTAAATTAATTACTTGGTCGGTGGGGTTTTTGCGGTTTGAAACTTGTTTCCACGCGCCTTCGAGTTGGTCGGCGATTTGTTCGACTTCTTCTTTTGAAAAGTCGCTGCGAGAGCTAATTAAATCGACAAATGTTTGACGATTGATGTTGCTTAATACGTCGCTATCGGCAAGCGATTGCACGTCAACATCTTTAAGAAGGCGATCGAATTGAGAGCGAATATCTTTAAGATCGAGTCTGGGTAATTGCAGAGTTGCGATAGAGTTTCTTAGCGAATTAGTAAGACCTTCTGGATCTAAACCCGAAGTCAGTTCTCGACGCACTGCGGCAGTAATATCCTCAACGGTAGAGATCGTTTGTTGTCTGGCGACATTAGCGCCAACGACACCCGTTGCCGCTCCCATCAGTCCTTGTAAACTAGAAGTGACAGTGCTAATAACCGAACCCAACAAGGAACCCACTGCTTGCGATCCAATCCAGGTTACAACGGTGAAATAGGTAGACCAGATGACGACACCGAGAATGGCTCCATATAGAGCGCTTTCGATTAAACTCAGCTTAACTGCCAAAAAACTTGCAGCAAATAAAGCAATACTAGAGGTAACTAGCGCCCAGGCTCCTATTTTCGCTTCAACCAAGCGAATTTGTTTGCCTATGGTGTCTGTATCGTCATCGGCGACTTCTGCACCCGAAGAAATGCCAGCAGCAATTGAGAAATTAGTCAATAACAATTGAAAAGCAAATGCCATTAAGACACCTGCTAACAATGCCACCAAAAATTTAGTTCCAGAGAAGGTGAGATCTCCATCTAAAACGGGTGCGGCGACGGGTGCGGGTGCAGGTGCAACATTTCTGCCGCGTAAAAGATAGGTTTGTAAGAGAATTGTCGTATTTACAAACATAATTTGTTTTTGTGTTTTGGAGTGAACTAAAGAATCAAGATGTTGGGTTTTGCTATCGCTCAACCCAACCTACAATTTCAAACAGTTGTATGAGTTTGGCAATAATGCTGCCAAACCCATACCAATCAATTATCTGAAGCTATAAAGCGTTGCTAAAACGCAATAATTATTTGCGTCCGTGTAACCATTTAGCAGCGATCGCGCCTAAAACTGCCCCAACAACAGGATTGCTGAGGAACTTAAGAATTGCAGGCTGTTCTGCCATCACTTCGCGGAAAATGTCGGGATGGTTGTGATAGGTAAAGGATGCCAGTTTGCTGACATCATCGGCAGTCATCCGACTGGGATGATGGGTGGAAAGACCTAAGCGACTCTCTAAATCGCGATCGCTGAGTCCTCTTTCTTTGAGGTGCTTAAAAAACGCTCTCGACACGTCATCGCGTTCGTGGGGGTCGATTTGGGCGATCGCTTTTTGCAATTCGGGTTCCATCTGAGAGGGAGGAATGCGATCGTGATTCAACGAACGACCGAATAATTGACGGCGTTCTTCATGAGAAGATCGTTGAGCAAAATCGTCAAAGTTTTGATACTCTTGTTCTGGATCGGTCGAGACATCATCGAGAGATTCAGTATTTCCTTGTGCTAAATCTCTCATCACTTGACGCTTATATTCTTCGCTGCTAGGCATTTGTTATCTCCTGTGTTTTTAAATTCGCTTCAATCCAACGTTTACTTGTATTCGATTTGATTGGTTTGTACGTCGTATTTCGCCGTCAAAATCAGTTGTTTGTCAGGCGCATACATCAAAATAGTTAAGTCTTGGTTTGGGAAATTTTTATGAAAACCTTGTGTTAACGATTTGGCGAGCGATCGCACTTCGTTAGGACGAACTTGTGGCGTAATGACAACCCCTAATTTGTTGTTGTCGCGCACGTAGGCATCCTTAACCAACCCTTGACCCGTTTGCACTACCCAATCGCCAAAACTTTGTCCGGCGGTGGTGCTACCGCGTTCTAGCTGCGCGTATTCTTGAGTGTGACTAACTCCTGGAAGTGCGTTAGGCGGTTGTTTGGCTTGCACGCCAGCACTACAAGCGACAGTTGTCGTTAATACTAAAATTAAAGCAAAAGTTGTTAAAATTTTCCGAAATTGCTGAAAAACTGCCATTTATTTGTCCTTTTTTTGATATTGAATTGTTTCCTATTCTTGTGGTTTTCGCTTTTCTATCCCCAAAGTTCGCAGGGCTGTTTTCTCCTCACTCGCCCGCCTGGAAATTAATTTCCAGGCGGATTACATAACCAGCAAAATAGCCTTGCCCTAAAATTGGGGAAAATCTTAAAGTTTTAGTAGGTTAGATTTCACTTAATAGCGCTTTGTCCAAGCAGCAAAACAACCTACAGTTACTCTTAATTTTTCTCCATAGAAAAGCTCGTGCCATCAACCCTTATGCGTCGTCTCAAGATTACTTGCGATTAGTCCGATTGCGATTGACATCGAGATCGCCTTCGGTATCGATATCCAATTCCTCGCGACGAATGGTTTCTTGAGCTTCAACCGTTTCGCGTTCGGTGACTTTCTTAACTCTGACTTCTTCGCGCACTACGGTTTCTTTACGAACGTCAGGAACTTCTTCGTAAAGATCCACATGTGCTACCTCACCATCGCGGAAAGCCGTCGCATCGGGAGTTACCGCTTTACCAGCATCGGCTGGCGTAACTCGTTCGATGACCACGCGCTCTTTTTCTACAGGAACGGCAACTCTTGCAGTTTCGGTTTCGACGCGCTTGCCAATTTCTACTTCTCCACTCTTACGGCGTTGTTTGGAAGCTACTAAACGCTCCTCATAAAGTTTGAGGGTTTGATCTTGTTTGTTGTATAAATCTGCGTCGCGATCGTAGTTATAGGTGTCGCGATTGTAAGCAGGAGCATTGCTTCTTGCCGCCGTACCGCCTGCTACGACTCCAGACGCATCTAGAGAAGCCGAGGAATCTAATGGCTGTTCCGTGCGATATACTCCGCGCACCCGTTCTTCATAGTCGTAGTCAGGTGCCATATCCGAGTTATATTCTGGTAAATCTTCGGCTTGCTCTTTTGTCAGTCCTATTGCATACACGCGGTCTGCGCTTGAGTCCAATCTGACGCGACCCATAGGTAATAAGATCTTTTTACCGAAGATCCAGAAACCTAGATCTACAATTAGGTAGCGGAACTGTCCTTGCTCGTCAACTAAAATATCGCTAATTGTGCCAATTTTCTCGTCAGTTGCTTGGCTATAAACGCCCATTCCTTTAATATCGTTACCTTGAAATGTTTGGCGGTAATCCGAGTCAAAATCGCTGATTTTATGAAGTGCCATTCTTTTATTCCTATTTAGTACGACTTTATATTTTTACGTTAAAAAATTAACGATTCTTAGTCCTCGACCTAAAGGGGGAATTGATTAAGTTTTCTAGGGGTAAATTTTTTTATTTAAGCTTTTATTAAGAGATAGAATGTTGTTTTCTTTGTAAGCATTAATGTCATCAATCGCTAAGCTATGGAAAGCGATCGCGAATATCGTTAAACTCAGATTTAAGATAGACAAAGGAATCTAGCCTGAGCGATCGCCCTAAATAAAATTACATTTTAAAAAAGTTTTGTTCGTATTTTAAATTGAAGTAAAAATAATATTTATCTGGATGTTTAAGCCTTATTACAAGAGAGGTTCTATAACTTTTGATAGACCTATGGTAGTTCTCTTTTGAAGATAAATGATAGGGAATTCATCTCATTCAATCGCTTGATGCGATCGCATTCTTGAAAAAAGAAAAGGCATACAGATTAACTGTACGCCTTTTCTAGAGCATAAAACGGCTAATAGACTTACATCATCCCCATGCCGCCCATACCGCCCATACCACCCATACCACCCATGCCGCCCATGCCGCCCATGCCGCCCATGTCGGGTGCAGCAGGTACAGCTTTTTCAGGCTTTTCAACGACTAAAGCTTCGGTAGTTAATACCATTGCAGCGATAGATGCGGCATTTTGTACGGCCGAGCGCACGACTTTAGCCGGATCGACAATTCCTGCTGCGATCGTGTCTTCAAATTTACCCGTTAAAGCGTTATAACCGATATTAAATTCGGTTTCGCGGACTCGTTCGACGATTACCGATCCTTCTACTCCAGCATTGTCAGCCAGTTGGCGCAAAGGGGCTTCTAGGGCTTTAGCGACGATATCGGCAGCTAATTTTTCTTCAGCGTTAGCAAGCGTATTTTTGAAATCAGCAATTTTTTTCGTCAGATGAATTAAGGTTGTACCGCCGCCAGGAACGATTCCTTCTTCAACTGCTGCTTTAGTAGCGTTGAGAGCATCTTCAATGCGCAATTTTTTATCTTTGAGTTCGGTTTCGGTGGCTGCCCCAACTCTAATAACTGCTACGCCGCCAGCGAGTTTAGCAATTCTTTCTTGCAGTTTTTCGGAGTCGTAGTCTGAGTCAGTCGCTTCTAATTCTTTGCGCAATTGAGCAACACGTTTTTGCACGTCTGCCTTGTTTTCACTGCCTGCAACAATCGTAGTATTATCTTTCTCGATAGTTACTTTGACAGCTTGACCCAATAAATCTATCGAAGCAGTATCGAGACTCAATCCGATTTCTTCGGAAATGAGGCGACCGCCCGTTAGAATGGCGATATCTTGTAACATGGCTTTGCGGCGATCGCCAAAACTAGGCGCTTTAATCGCTGCAACGTTGAGAACGCCTCTCGCTTTATTGACAACTAAAGTAGCCAATGCTTCGCCTTCTATGTCTTCGGCAACGATGAGTAAGGGCCTGCCAGCACGGGCAATGTTTTCTAAAATCGGGATGAGATCGGCGATCGCACTAATTTTTTTATCGGTAATTAGAATTAATGGATTGTCGAATTCAACGATTTGCCGTTCGGTATTGGTAATGAAATAGGGAGAAATATAACCGCGATCGAGTTGCATTCCTTCGACAACTTCTAATTCTGTGGTCAAGGATTTCGATTCTTCAACGGTAATTACGCCATCTTTGGTGACTTTTTCCATCGCCTCAAAAATCATTTGACCGACTGCATCGTCGTTTCCAGCAGAAACGCTAGCGACTTGCGCGATCGCGGCTCCTTCGACTGGTTTGGCAACGGCTTCAATTTCTTTAACCAGATAAGCGATTGTTTTGTCGATTCCTCGCTTGATGGACATGGGATTGGCTCCCGATGTAACATTCTTCAAGCCTTCGCGAATCAATGCCTGCGCGATTACTGTAGCGGTTGTCGTTCCATCTCCAGCAATATCTTTGGTTTTTGAGGCAACTTCTTGAAGCAGTCTGGCTCCCGTGTTCTCTAGTGGGTTTTCTAGTTCGATTTCTTTGGCTACCGTAATTCCATCGTTAACGATTTGGGGCGCTCCAAATTTCTTCTCAAGCAATACATTTCGCCCTTTTGGCCCTAGCGTAATCCGTACCGCATCGGCGAGAGCATTAATTCCCTGTTCTAGCGAGCGTCTCGATTCGTCTTTAAATGAAATAATTTTTGCCATAATTATTTTGGATTAGATTAGCGTTGTGATTTCTTTAGCAACTTTAGCACTCTTGCGCAAAGAGTGCTAAGTAGCGATCTCCGATCTCGATCGAGTTCTCAGTGACACAGACACGCTCTTATAGCGTCTTTACAGAAGTTCGGTTGCCAGGGCTGTTTCATTCTCAATAATCCGCCCTCGATTAAAATTGCTACTAGGTTTCATGACCGTTCTATGAATCGCTCTTGATGCTTCTTGCGAAAAAATAAGGATATTTGAGCTAACAAACAGTCTATTTCCTTCCAAAGGAAGAATAATTTTGAGTTTGTCTCATCTAGGATAAACACAAAAGCTATTAAAAATTCGCCATGTCCGAACTGATTCAAGCCGTATTGGACAGTGATGAAAAGCAAACGCTACGTCAGTTGCTAGCACAGTTGCGTGCTTTGAGGCGGCAGTATTTTTTACACAATGAAATCCTACAAGCCTTTGAAGAGTGTTGTCGCCAAGCTCAAAAACCCGCCTATTTTTACCATTCCTCTTCGATCGCGCAATTGATTCGCCACACCCACGAGATTCTTCTCGAACAGGAAAGTGCTTGGTTTTTAATTCGACAAAAAATTGCCAGCCAACAAGTCTTTCGCTTAGCTGCCGACCTCGGTAGTGTCGAGATGATGACACCCCAAGCGCTACTAAATTTACGCGATCGCTCGGTCAATCGATATGCACCCCAAATCCTAGAAATCGATTTCGGCCCTTTTTATCAAGGCGCTCCTATTATTGACGACCCCAGAAACATCGGTCAAGGACTTGAGTTTTTTCACCGCCATCTATTTGAGAGAATTTTTGCTAATCCCAAAAATTGGCTAGAACATTTATTTAGCGTCTTACTTCAACATCAATACGATGGCGTTACTCTTCTGATTAACCATCGCATTCGTTCGGCAAGCGAACTGTTCGATCGCGTCAAAGATGCAATCCAATTTGTCGCTCAACTGCCGCCTAATATGTTATACGAAACGTTTCGTTTTGAATTTCAGCAATTAGGATTTGAACCTGGTTGGGGAAATACCGCATCTCGCATCCGAGAAACGCTGGAATTGCTCAACCGTTCGATTGTCTATCCCGAACCGGCCGTTATCGAAATCTTGATTGCGCGTTTGCCCATCACCTTGCGCGTCGTTCTCGTTTCCGTTCACGGTTGGGTTGCCCAAGAAGGCGTTTTAGGACGACCGGAGACGGCGGGACAAGTGGTTTATGTCCTGGATCAAGCACGCAGTTTAGAAAATCAACTGCGCGAGGAAATGCACTTAGCTGGACTTGATGTTGTTGGGATTGAGCCTCAAATTATCTTACTGACTCGCTTGATTCCTAATAGCGAAGGAACGACTTGCGATCGCCGTTTAGAAAAGATTTATGGGACTGAAAATGCTTGGATTTTGAGGGTTCCTTTTCACAATGGCAATCCAGGAATTACTCAAAATTGGATTTCTAAATTTAAGATTTGGCCGTATTTAGAAAACTTTGCCCTCGATGCCCAAAGAGAGTTACAAGGGCAATTGAAAGGAAAACCCGATCTGATTATCGGCAACTACAGCGATGGCAATTTAGTTGCCTTCCTGCTTGCACGACATTTTAAGGCAACCTATGGCAATATCGCCCATTCTCTAGAGAAATCAAGATATTTGTTCAGCGATCTTTATTGGCAAGACTTAGAAGAGCAATATCATTTCTCAGTACAATATACAGCCGATGCGATCGCGATGAATGCGGCTGATTTTATTATTGCCTCGTCTCCTCAAGAAATTGTTGGCGCTCCCGCCAGCATGGGGCAGTATGAATCCTATAAATGTTTTTCCATGCCGCAGTTGTATCACGTGGTTGATGGGATTGAATTATTTAGCCCTAAATTCAACGTCGTACCGCCAGGAGTAAACGAAAACATCTTTTTTCCTTATACTCAGAGACAAGACAGAATAGAGTGCGATCGTCAACGGGTTTACGACTTACTTTTTGTCAGCGAAGATGTCAATATCTTAGGCAAGCTTGACAATCCTAACAAACGCCCAATTTTTGCCATCGGGCCGATCGATTCGATTAAAAATTTTACTGGATTAGTAGAATGTTTTGGTCGAAGTGAAGCACTGCAAGAAAGATGTAATTTAATTTTGGCACTAGGCATATTAAATCCCGACGAGGCGACTAGTGCAGAAGAGAAAAGAGAAATCGAAAGACTTCACGAATTAATCGAACAATCTAACCTTCAAAATAACATTCGCTGGTTAGGAATCCGCCTTACCAGTCCCGATCTCGGCGAAGCCTATCGAGTCATGGCGGATTTAAAAGGAATATTCGTTCATTTTGCTCGTTTTGAAGCTTTTGGAATCACCTTACTCGAAGCAATGATTTCTGGATTGCCGTGTTTTGCGACGCAATTTGGCGGTGCTTTAGAAATTATTCGAGAGGGAAAAAGTGGATTTCACATTAACCCAACTGATTTAGAAGGAACTGCTCAAAAAATCGTCAATTTTATCGATAAATGCGAATCTTATCCGCCATTATGGGAAGAAATATCCCAACACGCGATCGCGCGAGTTCGAGATACTTATAACTGGCAAGAACACGCAAAAAAAACTGCTTTCGCTTTCTAAAATCTACAACTTCTGGAGTTACATTTCCCAAGACAACCGCGAAGCTTTATA
>JAAUUT010000158.1 GCA_012031035.1 Candidatus Altimarinota bacterium
TTATTTTACCTTTTCCTTCGTCGCCCCATTGGGCACCTATTACAATAACGTTAGCCAAGAGTTTTATTAAATCGATTTAACGTTTATTAAATGGATTTTGTCTTGCTTTGCCAGAGCGAGAGCCTATCCACACAAACGACAATTATCTCTATTTATGGGTATCAGTGTCAACCTTTTTCGCGATCGCTCATTAGTCACAAGCCGTTAAAAAGGAATATCTTCTTCATCAGTAAATTTTGACAAATCGAGTCGTTCTCGAAGGATTTGTTGATGGTCTGGCAGGGGTTGAGGGGTTTCTGGCTCGTTTTCTACTAAGATATTGGGGTCAGGAAGAGATGTTTCTTGCTGGTTAGTTGCGAGTGGATTTTCATCGATAAAACGATCCCAATCAATAATCTCTCCCTCGAAAGATTTTGCTAAATATTGGGCGGCTTTTTGAAGTTCGTCTCGGACATAATCGGGAATGGCGTTTTCGTTGCGATCGCTTAACTCAATTTCCGGCTTATCTAACTCAACCGTTAAATCGTTTTGTACTTCGATAGTCTTGGATTGAGTTTCTGGACTCTTCTTATTTTGGACAATCGGTTCCGAGACAACGGACAACAATGGTTGTTTTGGCGGCGGTGGTTCTAAAGGCTTTTCAATAGGTCGAATTTCTGGCGCATCAGTGGTTTGAATCTTCTCTTCTGTCTCTTTCTTGACATAATTATCGCCGCTAGATTTTGTTTCTAAAAATGATTTAGAATCGTCTGGCGTTACAACTTGTAGATTAACGTTAACTCGATGACCGACAACCACTTTAAAAGCGGTTTCGATTTCGGCAATTTTTCCTTTAACCATTTCGAGTAACGATTGGTTTTTTACACCAAGATAAGCCGTATGTTCGTCCATCCCCATTAAATAGCAATTTGAACGAACTAACACTTGGGTAAATGGTTGAACGCGATCTACAATTGCTTGCCAAAGTTCTTTTGTAGGAATCTGTTCGGTACTGGCAATGGGTATAATAGTTTCTTCCGATCGTTCCTCTAATTTAGGTTCTGGAGATTCTCGAATGGGTTCGGGAGTGGGTTGCTGAGGTTCTTCCTCTTTTTCCACAGAAGGGGACGATCGCGGATTTTCTTGCGGCGGTTTGGGTAGACTCGTAGAAATATTCCCTGCCGAGGCATTACTTCCGACTTCAAAAGGTTGTGTTGTTCGACGAGATAGCGAAACTTGAGGACTCGTTGGCAACGACGGTGCGATCGCGGTTGGAGAACGATACGCCGAAGGTAAAAGTCCCAATAAAGCCACTTCTAACCACAAACGAGGCTGAGTTGTATTCTTGATTTGAGATTCGCTTTCTTTGAGGTGCTGTTGTCCGCGCAAAATTGTCTCTAACTCCCAATACGGCGCTTCTTCGCACAATGCTTGCCACGTTGTTGAGGTAACAGCAACGAGATTGGAACGGGTGGGAGCCGTTTTAGCTAAGAGCAAGTTGAGATAAAAACTCGCCAGATTTTGCAGCACGACCAAAGGTTCTCTACCTTGGTTCATTAAATGGCGGCATTGTTCGATAACAGATTCCGGTCGATCTGAAGCGATCGCGCCTAATAATTTCAATAAATCTCGTTCGGCGACCGAACCGACTAAATCCCAAACGCGATCGCTTGTAACTTTCCCCGATAATAAACTTAACTGATCTAAAAGGCTCTGGGCATCCCTCAATCCGCCATTGGCAATCTGTGCCACAAGCGTAATGGCTTCGTCGTCAATTTCGATACTTTCTTTATCGGCAATGTTTTTGAGATGCCATACCATCGCATCTAAGGGAATCCGTCGATAATCGAAGCGCTGGCAGCGTGAAATAATAGTTGGTAAGACGCGCTGCGGATCTGTTGTAGCAAGGATGAAAATAACTCGTTGAGGCGGTTCTTCTAAAGTTTTAAGTAAGGCATTAAAAGCGGCGGTGCTAAGCATATGGCACTCGTCGATTGTATAAATTTTGTAGCGACACTGCACGGGGGCAAATTGCGATCGCTCGATGATTTCTCGAATGTTATCGACTCCTGTATTACTCGCTGCGTCGATCTCGATTACATCTAATGCCGAACCAATCGCAATAGCTCGACAAACATCGCATTTTCCGCATGGCGTTGGCGTTGGTCGCTCGCTCGATTGACAGTTAAGCGATTTGGCTAAAATCCTCGCCGAAGATGTTTTTCCCGTTCCCCTCGGCCCGGTAAATAAGTACGCAGGCGCAATTCGCTGACTGAGGATCGCATTGGTTAAAGTTGTCGCGATCGCTTCCTGTCCTACTAAGTCAGCAAAGGTTTGAGGGCGATATTTATGATGTAGGGGTTCGTACACTACTTAATCTATCAATTGAAAATTGATGGGAGGAGAGGAAAGACAAGGGGATAAGGGCGAGTACATGCTTTCGACTTTAAAAAAATCGTCCTGCATTTAATCAGAACAAACGTATTATATCAAGACAAATTAGCGATCGCACAAAAAAACCTCAGTAAAAAACTGAGGTCAAACTAGGAGAACTCAAATATTAAAAAGAGATACCAAAACTATGAAACCGCTATTCAAAGCTTAAACTGAACGAGCTTTGAACTTAAGTTGTCACTTTATGTATATAAACTTAACAATATTGTTAAAAAATGTCAACGTCAATTGACAAGCGATCGACGATCTTGTATTAAAAGATCGCCTGGGGTCTACCATGCACTACTATGAGTAACTAAATATAAACTCTTGTTCGGGGTGTAATGACTGCGGTAATTTATTGATGAGAGTTACAGAATTTTGCGCATGACCTACAATAATTACTGATTTAAAACGATAAGTAACTTTGTAAAAATACAAACAAAATCGCAGAACAATAAAGTATTTTAACTATCCTTCAATAATTATTTCGAGTAAGCATCAAGTTGAGATGCGATCGCCTATAACTATCGGATAATAGAGTTAGGTTAAACAAGAAGACGAATGTTCTTTCAACTAATCGTTTCAAGTTTCAAGTTAACTTAAAAATTCTTCAAAGTAATTGAGAGGTGGAAATATGAATATCTCTAGTCTTTTACAAAATTTTATTCAATATATTACTGAAGCCTTTGCTCGCATTTTTGGCCCTAATGATGATGAGTATCCTAATATTGGAGTTCAACCATTTGAAGGAGAACCGTTGCAATCTCCTTCAAACTCAGAGTGGTAAAAATCAGGTAATAATTCGATAATTTCTAGAGGATTTGAGCAATTGTAATCAGTTTCATGGGTTTATCTTTAATTCGATGGAGAAATTTGTAATTCTCCATCGATTATTTTTTGGGGATTGAATAAAATAAAAACCTCAGAAAACTTTTCTGAGGTTTTGAAGACATTAGATTGGGTTAAAACTTGGTAGCTGGGGTTAAACTACGTCTGCAATCTACAACCGTTCTGATAGAGAGTTTAGTCTCCTTTCGATCGCAGTAAAGTGGAGGAAGCGATAGAAACTCCACACCGTATTTTTTTAGAGTTTTATAAACAATACCGTACACGTTTGACATCGCTCTCCTTCAACGTGTATATAGGGAACACAACGGCAAAACGTCCCTGCGGCGCTTGTTAATTTTTGTTACTTTAGTAACGCTATTTTTATACTAAAAATTCTAAGAGAGAATTCAAAAATATGGTCAAATAAGTAACAAAATATGAATTCAAAAAAACTTATTAAATTTTTCCCAATCAGGACAATTATCGTCCTCCCAACCATAAGGGTGCATTCCACAGACGAGTAAAGTTCCCCGATAAACTCGACCGTGATAGTGACGACAACCGATACAAGCACGATGAATTTTGGTAGAAGGGTCTATTTTGGGATTGAGCGATAACCCGATTTCCTCTAGACTTTCTTGAAAAAACGCATCTTCGTTCTCTAAATAAGTTGAGAGCATTTCTATGCGATCGCGAAGCCTAGAATCTTCTTCTAACACGATCGCACCTTCCACAAAATTCTGAAAATCTTGAAAAAACTGTTCGATATCGTTAGCTATCTCAATGGTTACGCGATCGGCAATATCTTCTACTACTAAAGTAACATCCTCAACAAATTGCTCGATCGCATCGGTTGTTCCCTCAAATAATTCCCAAAAACCTTTTTGCCAGTCATCCATAATTATCCCCAACTTAAAAGGTCGTCACCTTCAATATTAAGACAATTACCCATCGCGCTTCAGCTTGCGAAGTTCGTCTTGAAGAGATTGTACTTGTTGGCGTAAAGAATCGATATTTTCTGGTTCGGATTTTTGAGATTCTTCATCTTCAACAACAATTTCAATCAGACGAGGTTCTTTAGGTTGTCCAGACTCAGATCCGGATTCTGGAATGGGTTGTTGAGCTTGCTTAACCATATCATCAACATATTTGCGCGCTTCTTCTGCGGTCATTTCTCCTCGCGCTACCATCTCGTCTGCTAGCTTTTGCGCTTGTACTTTTAACTCAGCTAGGTTGCTTCCTGCTTTTTCAGCAGCATAGGCAGCAAGTCCAACACCCAGATAAAATGCTTTTTGAACGATATCTCCAAGACCAGCCATATATTCAGATTAATATCTATAAACTCGATAAGACCCTACACTTCTAAGGATAAGAGACGAAAGAGAAAAGTGACTACCCTCAATATGAGTAAATAGTTTTGATAGATCTTTATCATCGTTGGCAACAGTCGTTGTAAACTTAGCTTTGCTGCGGAATTTGAGGATAAAAAATGGACTTAGAATACCCAGACGATCTCAGATATCTTGACTCTCACGAATATGTTCGTTTAGATGGCGAAATCGCTACCATTGGGATTAGTGCTTTTGCCGTCGATCAACTCGGCGATATTGTCTTTCTGGAATTACCCGAAGTTGGCGATACGCTAGAAGTCGGTACAAACTTCGGTTCGATCGAATCCGTCAAAGCGGTTGAAGATTTGTATCCCCCAGTTTCTGGTACAGTAATCGAACGAAACGATGCAATGGTCGAATCGCCAGAATTGGTTGCAGACGATCCCTATGGCGAAGGATGGCTTTTAAAAATACGAGTAAGCGATCCCGATACCGCGCTTAACGAAACGCTTTCTGCAAATGAGTATCGATCGCAATTAGAAGGAGACGCTTAATCAGTTATCAGTCATACGCTTTGATAACTGAACTCTGTTAAATAGACTTGTCGCTCTGTATTTGCCTAAACCAGAAAAAACCATTAAAATTAGAAAAAGCTTGGCTGCTACGTTGGTGAATGCCTATCAAGTTTTTTGATCTATGCTTGAGTTATAAGGGAACCAACAGCATTTATGCGGCAGTAAACCGAGCAAGTACTCGGAAACAGAAGCGTAAAGCGTAAGTACCCACCTGGTTTATCCAGGTCATAAACTGAGGTAAAACGGCGTGGCGGTCGGCTTACTGACATAACTTAAAAAACCCCTCAACGCTACAGCGCGAGGGGTTTTGTTATTGTGGTGATTGGGATATCGGTGACTGGTGATTGGGAAATTTAGAATTTTGTTATCCTTAATTTCCCGATAACCCAGTCATCAATCTCCTAGTGTCCCAGTCACCAGTCACTAATCACCAGTCCCCTAGTTACTTGGTCAAACAAACGGCGGCTCCTAGACCTGCGAGCATATCTTCTGCACTGATCGAGCCATCGCGATCGATATCCAAAGCATCGAATACTATATCAGTTCCCGCCCATTCTTCGCGAGTAATATGTCCATCTCCATCTAGGTCATAAATGCGAAAAAGATCGGCGGTTGTCGTACATAGTTCGGCTTGACCCTCAAGACGGGATAAACGCTCGGCTAATAGCGTCTCTAACACCTCTAAAGCCTTGGTGAAGCCTGAAATCCCTTCGGCTAATTTTTCTGATGCCATTCGGTCTTCTAAGTGCATCTTATCGAAGGTTTCTTTATCGAGCGAAATTTTCTCGAGCTCTGTTTTTGTGGCAAGGTAGGGATCTAACTTGCGGGGTAAGTCTTCTTCGGTCGAGCGCAATTCATCAAGCAATGCAGGAGAAATGGTTAGTAAGTCGCAACCCGCTAATTCGGTAATCTCCCCGATGTTACGGAAGCTAGCGCCCATGACTTCGGTCTTGTAGCCGAATTTCTTGTAATAATTATAGATTTTGGTCACAGATACTACGCCTGGATCTTCGGCGGAAGGGTAGCTGTCGCGTCCGGTTTCTTTTTTGTACCAATCTAATATTCGTCCGACAAAAGGCGAGATTAAGGTAGCTCCCGCTTCTGCACAAGCGATCGCCTGATGGATGCCAAATAAAAGCGTTAAATTGCAGTGAATTCCTTCTTTTTCCAATATTTCAGCCGCTTTTATCCCTTCCCAAGTCGAGGCAATTTTGATTAAAACGCGATCGCGTCCTATACCAGCCGCTTCGTATTGGGAGATCAGATAGTGAGCTTTTTCGACCGTTGCCTGAGTATCGTAAGATAATCGCGCGTCTACTTCGGTAGAAACTCGTCCGGGAATAATCTGCAAAATTTTTAATCCAAAAGAAATGGCTAGGCGATCGAATGCTAATTTAGCCACCTCAGAAGCGTCAGCGCCTTTGCCTAACTCTTCCCTCGCTTTTTTGAGCGTATCGTCAACAATCTCCTGATACTGAGGCATTTGGGCAGCAGCGGTAATTAAAGAGGGATTGGTGGTAGCATCGCGAGGGGTAAATGTCTCGATCGCTTGAATATCTCCCGTATCTGCGACGACAATTGTCATTTCTCGCAATTGTTCGAGTAAATTTCTTGCCATTGTTTTTTTCTCCATCAAGTAGTTTTCAGACTTGAGAATTTATCAGTTTCCAGCATTCTTGAGCGATCGCCCAATTTTCTTCAGTATGAATAACTAAGACGTTTACTGTTGAATCGGATGTTGCTATATTCTCATCTACTGCGCGATCGACGTTCTTTTCTTTATCTAACTTTAATCCCAGGAACTCGAAGGCTTCGCAAGCTTTTTCTCTAACGATTGCTTGATGTTCTCCCACGCCTGCGGTAAAAACTAAGGCATCCAACCCGCCAAGAGATGCTAACATCGAGCCTATCGACGATCTGAGTCGATGAATATAGATATCAAAAGCAAGTTGGGCGCGATCGTTTCCTTGGGCAATAGCGGCTTTTATCGCCCGCAAATCGGATGAGATCCCCGATACGCCTTTTAAACCCGATTCCTGATTGAGCATTTTATCGAGGCGATCGCCATCTAATTGATATTCGCGCATTAGGTAAATTAAAATTGCCGGATCGATAGAACCGCTACGACTCCCCATCATCAGCCCTTCTAGGGGGGTAAACCCCATCGTCGTATCGATGCTAATGCCGTTTTTAATTGCTGCTAGGGAACATCCGTTGCCTAAATGACAGGTAATTAATTTTAGCGATTCTAACGGTTTGTCGAGCAGTTGGGCGGCTTTGGAAGCACAATATTGATGACCGATTCCGTGAAAGCCATAGCGACGGATTCCACGTTCGTACCATTCGTAAGGAATGGGATAAACGGCGGCTTCTAGGGGAATTTTAGCGTGAAACGCCGTGTCGAAGACTGCTACTTGAGGGATATCGCCTAAAACTTGCTCGATCGCGTCTATTCCTTGTAAATGAGCGGTATTGTGAGCGGGTGCTAGGGGAATCAAACGCGCGATCGCCTCTTTGACTTCTGGGGTGATTCGCGTTGCTTGAGTATATTCGTTTCCGCCGTGGACGACGCGATGACCGACGACATCAATTTCTGATAGCTGTGCGATCGCTTTCGTATCTCCTTCGACTAAGGTAGCAAGCATTTGTGCGATTCCGCGTTCTCGCTTGCTCGCATCTAACTTTATCTCTATTTTAACTTCGTTGGCTTTGACCGTTAAAATCCCTTCTGTCGTTCCCGTCCAATCGATATCAGCTTCCCATAAAGGTTTGGGCGCTCGTTGGGGTAAAGTTTCTGTTAGTTCGTACAAGCAACTTTTGTGGCTGCTAGAACCTGCATTTAAAACTAATACTTTCATACATTAGAAACGCGATCGGTACTTTCAGGGTAGCATTTGAGTATCAATGCGATCGCGTAATATCTAAATAAAAAAACGTTTGCGTGTTTTATTTATGACGCTTAAATCGTAACGTATTTTCAATTTTTTTCTGAAGTCTCGAACCTCTAGGCGTAACATTATCAGAAATAATTTGCGAACCATATCTTCTCGCATAAACTTGAGTAAATTCAGCACCAAAAAAAAGAATTTGGGCTGAATAATACGTCCAAACTAGAATAATAATAATTGAACCAGCCGCCCCGTAAGTCGAACTAAAACTACTATTTCCTAAATACAATCCAATTAAATATTTACCAATCACAAATAACAAGGCAGTAATTACCGCTCCGATCGCGACATCTCCCCAAGTAATCTTAACATCGGGAAGAAATTTATAAATCATGGCAAATAGTAGCGTAATGACCCCGAAAGATACAATAAAATTAACGATCTGCCATAGGGAATCAAAACCAGGTAATAAAGAGTTGGTGTAGTGGTTTATCCCAGCTAAAACAGCACTAATAATTAACGATACTAACAGCAAAAAACCGATGCCTAAAATCATAGCAAAGCTTAGAAAACGCTTGCGAAGGAAATCGCCAATTCCTAATTCTGGTTTGGGTTCGACTTCCCAAACCGTATTGAGTGCATCTTGGAGTTCTGCAAATACGCCAGAAGCACCAAATAATAAAACAGCAATACTGATTAGCGAAGCAATAGAACCATCATTTTCTGCTCGATTAGCATTTTCAATTGCAGTTTGAATAACTTCTGCACCATCGCGACCGACTAATCCTTGAAGTTGTCCGATAATTTCCCCTTTCGCAGCTTCTTCGCCAAAGAAAAAACCTGCAATTGCGATCGCAATAATCAATAAAGGAGCAAGTGAAAATATCGTGTAGTAAGATAAAGCAGCAGCCAGACGAGAAGCTTTGTCTTTATTCCACTCGGCAAATGTTTCTTTTAATAATCTCCAAATTCTCCTGAAGGTCACGATATTTCTCCTTTGAAATTCGCAAAAATTTCTATATTTTTGAATGAATTATTGTTATGTGCAGATATGCTCTATCTTCCTTCATCAAACAATCGTTTACTTCTATCGAAAGACTTAAAGACAAACGTCTAACCTATATCTCTATGAGGATGTTTTAGACAATTGAAGTAAAGACAATGACATTGTTTGAGAAAGCTTATATTTTGACTTAATTACGAATCAATCGTTGTTTTAATGCTGGAAATCGAAATTCCTTCACCCAGACAAATTGAAGCGGTTAAAGAGTACATCAAGAAAACTTGGAAAACCCTAACGCGATCGCTCGACAATATTGTAGAATCGGCACGCGATCCTAAAATCGAGCATCTTCCAGGTCAACCTTGGTTGATTTATATCTCGCCTCAAGAAGATGCGACCAAAATCAAACAAAGTCTTCCCGCGCAAGATTGGAGTCAAATTGAGTTTCGAGTCTTACCAGCAGAAGTACAACAAATTCAAGAACATGGATTATTATATCTACCTCACTCTTATGTAGTGCCAGGAGGACGATTTAATGAAATGTTCGGCTGGGATAGTTATTTTATTTTACTGGGATTGTTACGAGATGGAGAGATAGAACTCGCCAAGAGTATGATAGAGCAGTTTATCTACGAAATCGAGCATTATGGCACTATTTTGAATGCTAATCGTACTTATTTTTTATCGCGATCGCAACCGCCGTTTCTTACTCCAATGGTACTGGCATTATTTGAATACGTACAAGACAAAGAATTGTTGCGAGAAATCCTACCAACGCTCGAACGATATTATTATTACTGGTTAGTACCGCCCCATTTAAATTTAACTACGGGACTTTCGCGATATTATGCCCTTGGTGAAGGCCCTGCCTCAGAAGTTTTGATGTCGGAACGCGACGAACAACATAGAACGCATTACGAAAGGGTGAAAGAATACTATCGTCAGTTTGAAGTGACTGACTACGATATTAGCCTGTACTACGACCGAGAAAATGACGAACTAACAGATCTATTTTATAAAGGCGATCGCTCGATGCGAGAATCGGGTTTTGATATTACCAATCGTTTTGGCCCGTTTAGTATCGATATTATTCACTATGTCCCCGTATGTTTGAACGTTCTGCTATATAAAATGGAGCAAGATTTGTCACAAATTCATGACATTTTAGAAGATGAAGCAACCGCCCAACAGTGGAAAGAAAAGGCAAAAGAACGTCACGAACGCATCGACCAATTTTTGTGGGACGAAGAGACGGGACTTTATTTAGACTATAACTTTCAAACGCGCGATCGTCGTCGGTACGAATATGCTACAGTTTTTTATCCTCTCTGGGCGGGTATTGCTTCCCAAGAACAAGCTAAGCGAGTTGTCGAGAATTTAGAACTATTTGAAGCCCCAGGCGGACTGCTGACGAGTCCTTATGTAACGGGGAATCAATGGGATGCGCCTTTGGGTTGGGCCCCTTTAACCTTAATAGCAGTTCAGGGAATGCACCGCTATGGTTACACGGAAGAAGCTTATCGCATTGCTCGCAAGTTTATCTCATTGTTGGTGCAAGAGTTTGAGAAGTATGGAACTTTGCTTGAAAAGTACGATGTAGTCAATTGTTCTTCTCAAGTATCCGATGAAATATTATTTGGTTACAGTTCTAACGAAAGTGGTTTTGGTTGGACGAATGCGGCTTTTTTAGAACTTTTGGTGATTTTGGAGATGAGTTAAAAACAAGCTTCACATATCTGCGCTTAAATAACCATAATTATTATCGTATTTTCCCAACGCCATAAAGTTTTAGCGCTGACATTTAGCACCCGCGCCATAGGTTCTTGAGATAATCGAAGTTAATTGCGAATTTCCAAGGAATTTAAGGTTTCTACTGCTGTCATATTCTTTCTGGACAAATGTCTGACAAGGACTTTACCTTTCATTGTCAAGCTTTTTGGCAATGCCCACTCTATGATTAGGTTAGCCGTTGCACTAAACTGTAGAAAATAGTGATTATTCTCTGTGTTAGTTTCCTGCTTCATCCTGGAGAAGTCGGCTTCACCCAGTCCACAAGCTATCGCGACTCAACTAGCCGCTAATGCCGCTAAATT
>JAAUUT010000159.1 GCA_012031035.1 Candidatus Altimarinota bacterium
GAAGATAAGCGCCAGGAATGGTAGCGATGTCGATCGCGTTTTTCTTGATAATCGCTTTGAGAATGTTCGTAGCCTAGTAAGTTAACCATAACTGCTCCAGAACATTTGAGAGCGGGCGAACCTAAAGACAAACCCGTTATGGCTCTTAACTGCATTTCAAACTGAGAAACTTCGAAGCATCAAGAGTATAATGTCCCGAATTATGGGTTCTCGGTGCAATTTCATTGACTAATACCTTGCCATCTTGCGTCAAAAATAATTCTATACCAAAGATTCCGACGACTTGAAGTTGCTCTAATAAATGACGGGCAATTCTTTTAACTTCCGAGTCGATCTCCGAGGGAATTTCTGCTGGCGCAATCGCCCAACGACAAACCTGCTCTTTTTGATAAGTTTCCACAACTGGATAGATAACCACTTCCCCAGTCGCGCTACGAGCCGCCATAACCGCTAATTCGCGCTCGAAAGGTACGAATTCTTCTAACATCAATGGCAAGCGTTCCAGTCGCTTACAGGTAGCTTCTAGGGTATTGCGATCGCGAATAATAAACGTCCCTTGACCGTCGTATCCGTGGCGGCGGGCTTTGAGGACGAGAGGGTATGGGGGATTGGTTAGAGAAAAATACTTCTCAATCTCTATTATTTCACTTATTTCGCTGTTATTACTTTCTATTGCCATGAAATTGGGAACGGGTAAGCCAATTTCTTTCAAATAACAGCGTTGGTGGTATTTATCGAGTAATGGCGCTAGCGCGTTTAAGCTCGGACGAAAACAAACTCCGCTTTCTGCTAGCGGTTGCAACGCTTCTAAATTGATAAATTCGTTCTCAAAAGTAATGACATCGCACTGACTGACCAAACGAGTCGTCGCGATCGCATCGTCGATAGACGCTAAAATCGTTTCGGCAGCAATTTTAACGGCTGGGTCATTTAAAGAAGGGGTTTGGACGACTAAATCTATTCCCAGCTTTTGAGCAGATTCGGCCATCATCCAAGCTAATTGTCCGCCACCAATGACACCAACTCGTTTTTTTGTCATCGCTCAATCGCATCCCAAAGAATCTCGCGTCTCTACTCCGGTTTTAGAGTTTACACCAGACGCTTGGGAACAGAGTCTAACAATTTGATCGCCATCCAAAACAGCTAGCGTAAAATCAGCCCCCGTAATCTCTGCACCATCAAAAGTGCTGCGTAACATAATCGCTTCTGCAAAAACGGCATCGGAGAGATCGGCTCCTTTAAAGCTTGTCAGATAAGCAAGACCGTTAGTCAGATCGGCTCCATGTAAGTTAACTTTTTCTAATGCCGAACCGTTGAAAACTGCCCCGCGTAGATCGGAATTACTCATATTAGCAGAAGTCAAATCAACATTGGTAAATTGTACCGTTTGTAGATTTTTTCCCGAAAAATCTAGACCGCTAAGATTCTTATTTTCATAACTAGCAATAGATGACAACGAGCCAGTCACTGAAGAAGAACTCGCGGCTCGTGCGGGTAAAGGAGTTATCAAAATAAAAAATGCCAATAAGAAAATAGCCAATCGGAGAAAATGCTTCATAACAAATAATTTTAGCTCGCCTAAGTCGCTTCTTTAAGATTGTAGGAGAAAGTTGACCTCGAAGCTATCGGGGAAGCATTTGATTCCCTAGTGGGCGCGGGCGGCGATCGCGCGGCGAAATATAATAGCTATCCATCGAGCGCACTGTCAAAACTTGTGGCGGCGTAGCATCGGGAGGATAGAGAAAGTCGATATTGACTTCGCGGGACTCGCCTGGTTCAAGATTTAAGGTAATCATCGGCTGTCCTTGTTGTCCCTGTCGTTGGATGATGTGAAAATAGCGTCTAGTTATTAGTCCGCGATCGTCTTTGTATTCTACTCGCACTGGACCTCGGAAGAATACTTGTCCTTGAGGCGGTTCTCTAAAAAACAAGCGATCCGAATATTCATCTTGTTTGATCGGCGTTTGAATCGATATTGTTATAGTTTGTGGTTGTTCGGTATTGTTGACGAGCGGTAAAGTTAAATTGTAATGAACCGCATAATTTCCGTGAGCGAGAAAAGCCGTATCGGGATAGCGAACCAGCATCGGCGCGCTTTGGATTTGTTGGGTTCCGTGAGTTCCTTGATTGACGGTACTAAGCGGATAAGAAAAAGCTTTTCCTCGTGCGGGAATACTCAGATCGGACGTACCAGGATCTACCAACGTTGCTACCCATTCCGAACCGACCGAAATTCCAGAAACGCGACCGTAAATCGTTTTTTCAATAGTAGGGTCGTCGAGGGGCGTTGGAGGAATATCTCTCGGATAAACTAATCCTCCTTCTAGCAATAATTTCTGCCATTCTTCTAGCGTTGGTTCTCGAAATGCAGTTTGCCTGTTGCGGATACTTCCGACATTTGCAGTTTTGGTAGCTCCTCCAGACGTATTAGGTTTTCCATACATCGCTAAATTTGCCACATATATAGACCCGCTACTGTCTAAGCGCATAAAAGTAGAACGCGCGCTACTGTTGGGAATAGGCACCCCAAACAACATTCGGCTTTGACCGGGTGGGATGACGATTTGATTAGGAAAATGGGGATCGTTATAACCTCGCAAAATTTCTCCCATCAATCTCGAACCCGGCCCCGAAAAAAATCGTCCCCAACGATCTTCGAGAATAGAAGGAAGGTTAATAAAAGGTGCATCGGGATTGGTAAGATAGCTAGCAGCTTGTAACACTCTCACTCTAACTAGGCGATCGCTGGGATTATAAACGATAACCCCTTGGTATAGCATTCGTCCTTTTGCCTGCGGTCTGGCGATATGATGCGTAAAGAGATCGAAGCGTCCTTCTAAGGTTTGTTGTAGGTGAGCATTAGGAAATCGCATCCTCGAACCGGGAAAGGTAGAAAGCAAAATTCCTTCTGTCTGGACGACCTCTGGGCTATTACTGTTAAAAACGTTGACTTTGTTAAGTTCTCCTGGTAGAGTACGAATTTCCTGGGGTTGTATCAGATATTGCTGACTTACCAAAGAAGTAGGAGTAGCTTGAGCTATAAAAACTGAGGACAGCAACGAGAGCATTTTAATCGATTTTTTTACAAATTTTTACTCTAATTAGATTGTGATTTCTTGCTAAGGTTTGTCAAGACTTTGCTCGGTTATTACTTCGGACGAGCAGCGCGATAATCTTGTGTTTTAAAAAATACACTGTGCTTTTCACTACAAACCTAGTCCAAAAAAATCGCTCATTGGACAGAAGCCTAAAGAAAATTTTAATCTTATAAGATATTTAAACAGAGTTATATTGAGGAAAACCCCAAGCGAGGAAATAATGCTCGCAATCTACTCTTCATAATTTATCTCAATACACTTAAGCCAATAAAAACCTCAACTTCAGCGCGAGCAAGTTTAGGTAGATTATTTGCCATCTTGGTAAACCGTGTATAATGGAGGGAGTGAGGTTATTAATTTTGTAGTCAACATAATTAGGTGTGAGGAAAAGTAAAAATGTTTAAAATCTTGTGGAAGTCCTTTCTAGCAAGTCCGGCTTTACTAGCCACTGCTTTAGTCATCTCTCCAGCAGCCAACGCAGCAGAAGATGCAACCAAAAACGAGTTTAATTTTAAGGCAGCAATGCCTCTTGAGATAGCTCAAGCTTCTCCAGATGCAACCCTGGATCAATTAGAGAATTACAGCAATGAAGGTCAAGGAGCAAGCAACTCAGAAGATCAACTCACCAGCGTTAACGAGTTGAAAGATGTCGCTCCAACCGAATGGGCCTATGAAGCGCTACGCAGCTTAGTCGAACGTTACGGATGTATCGTCGGTTATCCAGACGGAACCTTCCGAGGCAATCGCGCAATGACTCGTTGGGAATTTGCCGCAGGATTAAACGCTTGTATGAACACGATGGAGCGTTTAATTCAAGAGAATGTTGCAGTCCTCAAAGAAGACGTAGATAAGCTCAAGCGTCTCATGCAAGAATTTGAAGCCGAACTAGCTGCATTGGGAGCGCGGGTTGATAATTTAGAAGGACGAGTTTCTTTCTTAGAAGATAATCAATTCTCAACCACCACAAAACTGCAAGGTGAGGCTATCTTCGCTATCAGCGATACCTTTGGAGACGGAGATGATACTCAAACCATTTTCGCCGATCGCGTTCGCCTAACACTCAACACCAGCTTTGACGGAGAAGATCGTTTAGTTACCCGTTTGGCGGCTGGTAACTCAGAGGCTTTTGAGACTTCAGTTGATGTTGGCGGTGGTAATAGCATTTCGACTGATGGGCCTTCGCCTACCACAACCCAAACTTTTAACCTATCGCCAGGTGGTGGCAATGACGTGTTTGTTGACTGGTTAGCTTATTATAAGCCAATCAGCATAGGTGAAGATTTTACTATTAATACCTACACAGCAGCCGTAGGCGGTATTTGGAGCGACATCGCACCTACCTCTAATCCTTTCTTCGAGGATTATGACGGCGGTAACGGGGCGTTGTCTACCTTTGCTAGCGAAAACCCGATTTATAGAATTGGTGGAGGTTCCGGTATTGCCCTTAATGCTGATTTAGGAATTGTTCAGCTAACGGCTGGTTATTTAGCTGGCGGTGCTAACGATCCTAACGAAGGAAGAGGGCTTTTTAACGGAGATTATGCGGCTCTGGCTCAGGTTAACTTCTCACCTTTCGAGCAGTTAGAACTCGGTCTAACCTACGTCCATGCTTTCCATAAAGCAGGCAACCCAATTTTTGGTTTTGGTGGTGCAACCCCTGTTGTGGGTACCAGTTTGTCTAACAACGTAATCAACGGAGTCGATCGCGTAACCAATAGCTATGGAGCGCAACTAGCTTGGAGATTCCTAGATAACGTAAGTTTTAGTGCTTTCGCTACTTACGGCGATATTCAGGACGCAGGAGTAGCTGATGTCTTCGCTAGTGAATACTGGACTTATGGTGGTGGTTTTGCTGTCGCCGATCTTGGTAAAGAAGGAAGCGTTTTAGGAATTTTTGCTGGCGTTCAGCCTTATCTAGGAGATGGCGGTCGTCCACAAGCATCAGGCAACAATCGCAACCCAATTCACGTAGAAGCGTTCTACAAATATCAACTAACCGATAACATCTCGATAACTCCTGGTGTAATCTGGCTCTCTGACCCAGAACAAACCAATGGTAGCAACGATTCAATCATCGGAACTATTAGAACTACATTCACTTTCTAGAAACGCTGAGATAAAATCTGTTAACTAAAAGTAAGAATTTGTAGTCTCTAAGCTAGCCCTGTTACAAACAGGGCTTTTTTAGTTTGATGCGATTGTATAAAATCCAGAGAGCGCTTTTGGCTAAAAAGCCGATCGCAGAGGGCTAAAATACTGATAGGTTTATTGCACTCAACAAAAAAAACCGTTAATAACGATGACCGATGACAATGCGAAGCGAAAATCATTACCAAACCCTTGAGGTTAAACAAACAGCGACGCAGCAAGAAATCAAGCAATCCTATCGGCGTTTGGTCAAACAGTTTCATCCCGATACTCTCGCAGAAACGGCTGATTGTGAGAAAATTGTTTCAATTAACACAGCTTATGAAGTGCTAGGCGATCCTCATCGCCGTCACATTTACGATCGCGAACTGAAGAGCGATAAGTTTACAAGTTCTCGCCAACACAGACAAACAGAAGCACAACGCCAGTATCAGCGCGATCGCGAAACCGAAAAAGCCACCGAAATACATTCTCAAAGCTGGCTCAAAACTATCTATACGCCAATCGATCGCATTCTCGGTCGCATTCTCAATCCCCTAAATACACAAATAGAGCTATTATCTGCCGATCCATTTGACGATCTTCTTATGGAAGTTTTTCAAAAGTATTTAGAAGACTGTCGCCACTATCTCGAAAAATCAAAACAGCTTTTTGCCTCTCAACCAAACCCGGCTAAATTAGCCAAAGTAGCCGCATCGCTCTATTATTGTCTCGATCGCGTTGGCGATGGACTTGATGAATTAGAGTTATTTACCCTTAATTATGACGATCGCTATTTACATACAGGACAAGAATTGTTTAGAATTGCCCGTCAACTAAGGCGGGAAGCGCGACAGGCAAATAATGCCGCACAAGGGGTGATGTAGCTGCCAGCCGAAAAAATCCTTTCTCGCGATCGCTTCAAAAAGCGTATAATGGAAATTTTGGGATAAATGTAATCAGGAGAAAAACACTTATATGTCTCGTTATAGAGGGCCGCGTCTTAGAATTGTCAGACGCTTAGGAGAACTACCAGGATTATCTCGTAAAACGCCAAGACGTGCTTATCCGCCGGGTCAGCACGGTCAAAACCGTAAAAAGCGCTCAGAATATGCCATTCGTCTTGAAGAAAAGCAAAAACTTCGCTTCAACTACGGCGTGAGCGAGAGACAACTACTGCGCTATGTCAGAAAAGCTCGTCGTGCGACGGGTTCTACGGGTCAATCACTTCTACAATTACTAGAAATGCGTTTGGATAACACGGTGTTTCGCCTGGGGATGGCGGGCACAATTCCAGGAGCGCGTCAGTTAGTCAATCACGGTCATATTACTGTAAATGGTAAAGTCGTTGATATTGCGAGCTATCAGTGCCGTCCTGGAGATGTAGTTGGGGTTAGAGATCGCGATCGCTCTCGCGGTTTGGTACAAGCGAATATGCAATATCCTGGTTTAGCCAATCTTCCCAGCCATTTAGAATTCGATAAAAATACGCTTGTGGGGAAAGTTAACGGCGTTATCGATCGCGAATGGGTTGCCTTACCAATTAACGAACTTCTGGTGGTTGAGTATTATTCTCGACAAGCTTAAGAATTTTGTTTTTCTAGGCATTCTGAATCCCGAAGAATCGTTGCAATTCAGGATTCAGAATTTTTTATTTTAAAATTCAATCAGCGAACAGTCATCAAGCGTAGGATGGGAGATTTAGACCCAAGGATATAACGCATCGCTTTTTACTGATAACTGTTAAGCGTTTGGGCCTGCTTCCAGAATTTCTCGACGGACATTAGCAAACTTCTTGAAGTTTTCCGCAAAACGACGAGCTAATTCTTGCGCTTGTAGGATGTAAGCTTCGGCATCGTCCCAAGTTTGTTGTGGGTCGAGAATTTTGTGAGGTACGCCCGGTACGGTTTCGGGAACTAAAATCTTGAAAATTGGATGAGGTTTGTAATTAACCTTATCTAAATCTCCGTTAAGGGCAGCCGATACCATTGCTCGCGTATGTTTGATGGAAACGCGATGACCGACTCCGTAGGCTCCGCCAGACCAGCCTGTATTAACTAAGTATACGCTCGTTTCTGGATGTTGTTCCAAGCGATCGCCCAACATTTCGGCATAGACAGTTGGAGATAGCGGGAAGAAGACTTGACCGAAACAAGCAGAAAAGGTGACTTGAGGCGCAGTAATGCCCCGTTCCGTCCCTGCTAGCTTGCTGGTATAGCCCGACAGGAAATGATACATGGCTTGTTCCTTGGTAAGCTTAGCCATGGGGGGAAGTACGCCAAAGGCATCTGCTGTAAGTAAAATCAGGGTTTTAGGATGGCTGCCAATTCCAGAGAAAGCGCAGTTAGGAATATATCTTAAGGGATAGGCGGCTCTAGTATTTTCCGTAAGACGATCGTCGTCGTAGTTGGGAATGCGAGTTTCTGGATCGACAATGACATTCTCCAGAAGCGCGCCAAATCGAAGTGCAGACCAGATTTGCGGCTCGTGTTCTGCACTCAGGCGAATCGTCTTAGCATAACATCCGCCTTCAAAGTTAAAGATCCCTTCATCAGACCATCCGTGTTCGTCATCTCCAATTAAGCTGCGTTCTGGATCGGCGGATAGCGTGGTTTTTCCCGTTCCCGACAAGCCAAAAAATAGCGCCGTATGACCGTGTTTGTCGATATTAGCAGCGCAGTGCATTGGCAACACGTTCTGCTTGGTCGTAAAATAGTTCATCAGGGTGAAGATCGATTTCTTGATTTCGCCTGCGTAGCGAGTTCCCCCGATTAGCACCAGTTTTTTTGCCAGATTGAGGACGATAAAGGCTTCGCTATTGATCCCATCTCGTTCGGGAATGCCGTGCAAACCTGGGACGGCAATAACGGTAAAATCGGCTTGATGTTCGGATAATTCCGTGGCGGTTGGTCGCAAAAATAGCTGATGGGCAAAAAGATTTTGAAAGGCTAATTCTGTTATAACGCGAACGCCATAACGATATTTTGGATCGGCTCCTACATAACCATCAAAAATATAAAGGTCGCGACCTTGTATGTATGAAAGGACGCGATCGTATAACTGCTCGAATTTTTCTTGCGAGATAGATACGTTATCTTTTCTCCAATCAATTTCGTTGTTGCTGCTAGGTTCGTCAACGATAAATTTATCATTGGGAGAACGCCCTGTATATTTTCCCGTTTCAACGACTAAAGCACCGTTGTCTGTGAGTATTCCTTCTCCTTTGGCGATCGCGATCTCAACTAATTGCGTTACTGAAAGATTGCGATAGAGGCGACCGAAGTTTCTCATTCCGAGGTTTTCTAATTCTCGCATCAGACGACCGTACCAAAGTTCGCACTCATTTGAATGACTGGTATGAGCGATCGCGTCGCTATATTCCCACGGTGGCATAGCATACATCGATTGCCATCCATTACTTGGCAATTGAGTCAAATTAACCATTTCTTAATCCTCAATCTTTATTGATGTTTTACTTCTGTCGAGCAGAAGTCAGCATTTTTGTGAATTTAATAAAACTCACGCACCTAACAGAATTCTGTCATCCTAAGCAGTAGCGAAGGCTCTTACAAAGGACTGAGATATTTTATGGAGTCTGCTTTTGATAGTTAACTGCGTTAAGTCTTATTCAAAAAGTGCGATTGCGATAATTTCGCTCGCTTAAATCGATCGACGATCTACTTTTTTTGTTTTAGAAGTTATCTAAAAACAACGTAGTATTTAAAAATGTTTTCCGTGACTTAAATTGATAATCTTATTGATTTTCGATCGTCTACTTTCTATCTCTATCGATTAGTAGATAATGTGCGATCGCATAGCGTGAGATTTGCCCATTTGGATTTTTCCGATCGGGATGTATACTGAGTCATGACTTTATAATCTAGTTACAGTTTATCCTTGTCATAAAACAGGACTGTCAATCGTTTTAAAAAAACAATAAAGGTAAATTTTTCTTAGCGATCGCTTACAAAAGTCAATCGTTTTTTATTGTTTGTTTACAAATTAGCGACTAAAATGGCAGATCGTCATCTTCAACTTCACTAACTTTGAGCATAAAAACTTTTTCAACTTCTTCCTCTATGGGAATTTTTTCGATTATATTAGTCATTTCTTTTTGAATCTCTTGAGTTAAGCGTATCGGAAAATCTAGGTTAACTCCATATTCTTGAGTAAACTTTGCTAGTTCGTCAAAAGCAATTTTTTTATGTTTTCGTTCTTGAATTGACAATTTAAAGCCATTTAACTCAGGAACATTTTGACTAGCCATTGCTTGTTTGAGTCGTTCTTTTAAATGCTTAAATTCTGTATCTAATACTTTCCAACGATGCTCGATTTGACGATAGCGAAGGGTTAATGCTGTTAGATCTTCGTTATCTGGATCGATTTCTAGGCGTTGAGAAAGTTGTAAAAGTTGATGATGAACTTGTGCTGCATAAACAACATCCATTTTGGCGTATTCGAGTTGTTTAGCCGTTAAAGGACGTTGACCCCAATCGCTAATTTGTTGGGTTTTATCAATATTAGAAAAATGGCAAAGCTGTTGGGCAAGCGTTTTTAACTGATAGTTGGGAACGGGTAAAATATAATAAGGAATTTTTTTAGCTATTTCCCAAGTACAAGTAACGTTTTTTGCTTTACTTTTTCCTAAGAATTGGCGATCGTAGCTAGCATTATGGAAAACTTTTTCAATTGTTGGATCGAGCATTATTTTGTCAATAAACTCATAGATGAGTTCGCTTCGATCTAATAGGTCTAAAATTAAAATGCGATCGTCCTTGTCGGTGACTGGAGGACAATCAGCTTGAGTGTCTGTTGCATCATCTAACACCTGAATGAGAGATAATCTTGGTTTGCCACTTTTATAATCGGCAATTTCCGTATCTAACCAAAGTATCCTTGCTGAGGCACATTTTATAATTGCTTCGTGGATTTCATCGGGTTGAGTCAAGTATTGCATCGCGATCGCTCAATAAATATAAGCAGTATTACTTAGTTTATAAAAATAGCTAATGAAACTCAGCTTAATCTCATTTTTGGCAGCTAAAATAAATATATTAAGTTAAGTAAATAAATCTCGCAAAAGCTCTAAAATTATGGTTTTGTTCGGATTCGGTAAAAAGCACACCCTTCCTTCTCCTCAAGAAGCATTACCAGGACGGTCAGAGGCTATGCCCACTCCAGCTTATCATTATGTTAACGGCAATCCTCTTAAACCTCCTTATCCGGCTGGCTTAGAAATGGCAATGTTTGGTATGGGTTGTTTTTGGGGTGCCGAACGTAAATTTTGGCAGCAAGAAGGCGTATTTGTCACCGCTGTCGGATATTCTGCTGGCATTACCCCTAATCCTACCTACCAAGAAGTTTGTACGGGAATGACAGGACATAATGAAGTCGTTCTTGTCGTTTACGATCCAAAAGTTATTCCTTACGAAAAACTCTTAAAAGTATTCTGGGAAAGTCACGATCCTACTCAAGGAATGCGTCAGGGAATGATAGCGGAACTCAATACCGATCTGGTATTTATATCTATTCTGACGCACAAAGAAAGCAAGCAGAAGCATCGCGAGATCTCTATCAAAAATATCTCAGCGCAGCAAAATATGGCACGATTACTACAGAAATTCTGGATGCACCCGAATTTTATTATGCTGAGGGTTATCATCAACAATATTTAGCAAAAAATCCCAATGGTTACTGTGGGTTAGGAGGAACAAAAGTCGAGTGTCCTATCTCATTAGGAGTCGATTTGTAGTAACAAAGTTAAGTTATAAAAGTGCGATTGCGAAGAACTTTAGAAAACGCGATCGCCTTTTTATTGATAACAAAAAATAATTTTATCCCCAATGAAAGATAACTTTTTATGTAAAAGATAGATGAAAATTTGTTT
>JAAUUT010000160.1 GCA_012031035.1 Candidatus Altimarinota bacterium
GAATAGCGGGTTGCGGTTGAGATGCCGTTCTACTTTGAGTTCGTCTACTAACTGCTCGAAAGGAATGTCTTGATGGGTATAAGCTTCTAGTGTTACTTCTCTAACTCGTTTTAGTAATTCTGTAAAAGTGCGATCGCTTCTAAGTTAGTTCTCAGGACTAAGGTATTGACAAAAAAGCCGATTAACCCTTCAATCTCGGCTCGGTTACGATTGGCTATGGGGGTTCCCACTACTATATCTTCCTGATTGCTGTAACGGTGTAGTAGAACCCCAAACGCTGCTAATAGAGTCATGAATAAAGTGACTCCTTGTTGTTGTGAAAAAGCTTTGAGTGCTTGGCTTAATTCCTTAGACAAGATTAAAGATTGGGTGGCTCCCTTGTAGCTTTGAATTGCTGGTCTGGGATAATCTGTAAGCAAGTCTAATCTTGGTACATCTTGTAATTGTTTGCGCCAGTAGTCTAGTTGTCTCGATAAGACCTCTCCGTGCAACCATTCTCGTTGCCAAAGAGCAAAATCGGCATATTGAATGGGTAATTCTGGTAAAGGCGATGGTTTTCCTTCTAGGAATGTTTCGTAGAGTGTCGCGATTTCTTTGATTAAGATGGCGATCGACCATTCATCGCAGACGATATGATGTGTAGTAAATAAATGATGTGTTCTAACGGGTTGAGTCTTAGTAAAAGCGATCGCACTACCAAGTCCCGTTCTAAATTAAATGGACGCTGGGCTTCTTGAGTTGCTAAATTCTGTATTTCTCGTTCTTGAGCTTCTCTGTCAAGATTTTCCAGATTCACTACTGGTAAAAGGAATTTTACTGCTGGATCGATAACTTGAACGGGTTTTCCTTCGACAGTAGCAAACGTTGTGCGTAAAGTTTCGTGTCTGTCGATTAACTCTTGGAAACTCTGTTTCAAGACGGGAATTTGTAGTTCGCCATTGAGACGAAAAGCGGTAGGTTGATTATAGAAGGGACTGTTTGGTTCTAATTGCGCTAAAAACCACAATCGCTGTTGAGCAAATGATAAGGGGATTGCTTGTGTCCTCGAAACTGGTTCAATTGTGGAACTTTCTAGCCCTAAATTGACTTTGGTCGCTGCTTCGATTTCTTGCGCTAAATCGGCAATGGTAGGTTTTCAAAGAGACTGCGTAATGGTAGTTCGATCTTAAATATTTGCCTTACTTGAGAAACTACACGAGTAGCGATTAATGAGTGTCCGCCCAACTCAAAGAAGTTATCTCTAATTCCGACTCGTTCTACTTCTAGAATCTCCTGCCAAATGCCAGCTATAATCTCTTCGACAGGAGTCGCAGGAGCTATATATTCAGTTCCAGCAAAAATTTGACTAGAATCTGCTGCTGGGAGCACTTTACGATCTATTTTGCCATTTTGAGTTAGAGGGAATTCTGGCAGGATGACGAAAGCATTTGGCATCATATAATTAGGTAGCTTAGACTCTAAATAGTGCCGTAAAATGCTTGCTGTTACTGTCTTTTCTGGTTGTAGGGTGGCGTAAGCAACTAAACAGGGGTTGCCAGGGTTATCTTCCCGCACTAACACTATTCCCGCCGCTACATCTGGATGTTGATTTAATACCGCTTCAATTTCTTCTAATTCGATGCGAAAGCCTCTAAGTTTTATTTGATGGTCGATACGACCGAGAAACTCGATATTACCGTCATCTCGATACCTTGCCAAATCTCCAGTTCGATATAAGCGCAACCCTGCATCGTTGCTAAACGGATTGGGGATAAACCGCTCTGCTGTTAGGTCGCAGCGATTGAGATATCCTCTTGCTATTCCTTCTCCACCAATGTAGATTTCTCCTGCCACTCCGATTGGTACTGGTTGCAAGTAAGAGTCGAGTAAGTAAATTTGCGTGTTAGCAAGTGCTTTTCCAATGGGTAATTCTCTGTTATCTTCTTGTATTTGTGCATCAGTTGGTAAGCGATACAGTGTCGAGGTAACAGTTGTTTCTGTCAGTCCGTACGCATTAACTAGGGGGGGGTGAAATTGCTGCCATTGTCTGAGTTTCTCACAGGAGATTCTCTCTCCACCGACAATGACTAAACGAACGCAACTAGGAACTGTTTGCATCAAACGGGATAATTCCGATACCCATTGATGCCAGTAAGCTGTCGGCAAGTTAAGTACAGTTAACTGCTCTTTTTCGATCGAGCGCTGAAATTCAGTACATAAAATAAGCCACTCGTTTTCTAGCAGGACTACTGTTGCTCCCCTTATCCAAGTGGGAAAGAGTTCTTCGACTACGACATCAAAACCAATCGAAGCGAACTGTAGTACTTTATCGCGTCCCTGTAACTTAAACTGCTCGGCAATGTCTAGAGTATAGTTGACTAGTGCAGTATGGGTTACTGCTACTCCTTTGGGCTTTCCTGTCGAACCTGATGTGTAAATTACATAAGCTAAGTTTTCCGAGATGGCTTGATTTTGACAATTCTCAGTAGATTCTCGATCGATATCTGACCAACTGCTGTCTAGATTTATCAATCGCGTTTGATGCAGGGGGAGCTTGGCTTCGAGATGTTGTTGAGTCAGTAGAATTTCGACCCCCGCATCAAGTAATATCTGTGTGATTCGTTGAGTGGGATAGGCAGGATCGATAGGTACATAGGCTCCTCCGGCTTTGAGAACTGCCAATATTGCTATACTCATTTCCAAGGATCTCTCAACACATATTCCTACCGTTGCCTCTGGTTTGACTCCCACAAAGTTAAGATAATGAGCTAGTTGATTAGCTCTATCATTTAGTTCTCGATAAGCTAATTGTTGCTCCTCAAATACGATTGCTATTGCATCGGGTGTTTTTTCTACCTGTTCTTCAAATAAGACATGAATACACTTCTCTTTTGGATACTTAGCCTTTGTATCATTCCACTTTACTAACAATTGTTGCTTTTCAGTTTCTGTCAAGATTGATAAGTCTTTTAGACATTGTTGAGGATTGACAACCATCGCATTCAACAAGGTTTCAATCCGTTCTAGCATCCGAAAAACAGCGATTTCGTCAAAGCCTTGGCTTTCTGCGTAGGCAATTTCAAGCAACAACTCGTTACCTGGTGTAGCTATTAGAGTTAAGGGATAGTTAGTTTTTCATAGCTATGAAAAGCTTGAATTTCTAGATTAAGATTTGAATTTGCTAAAGGAATTTCATCTACTGGGAAATTTTCAAAAACAACTATACTCTCAAATAAAGGTATACCTTTTGAGACTTCGCTCCATCCCTGGATTGCTGCTAGTGAAGTATATTCATACTGACGAGATTCGATTTGTTGTGCTTGGATTTGTTTGAGCCAGGGTAATAAAAAAGCTTCAGAATCTACTCGAACTCGAACTGGTAAAGTGTTGATGAACAAGCCTATCATTGATTCAGAGCTTGCTAATGTAGAAGGACGACCGGATGTAGTAGCTCCAAAAACTATATCTTCCTCGTTGCTGTAGCGACTCAAAAGTAAAGCCCAAGCTCCTTGTACGAGCGTATTGACTGTTAGTTGATGTTTTTTAGATAAAGATTGTAAAGCTGAGGTTGTTGAGGCTTTTAGGGAAATTTTTTGGCAATTATAACTATCGTTCGCTGTTTGCTCGCGTTTCTGGTTTCTCCATAGCTTCGTGGGCGCAATAAATCCATTGAGCATTCGTCGCCAAAAAACTTCAGCTTCTGCCAGATTTTGCTTTTGTAACCAGACAATGTAATCTCGATAGGGACGTGGAGATGCTAGAGATATATCTTGACCTTTACTAAAAGCTTGATAAAAAGCAAAAACTTCCTGAAAAATAAGAGGAACAGACCAACCATCTAAAAGTAAATGATGAAAACTCCAGGTAAAATGATAGTAATTATCTGCCAGTTGGATTAACATCAAACGCATCAAAGGTGGGACTGTCAGTTGAAAGTCTCGATCGCGATCGCACTCTAAAAAAACTTCAAGCTTTTCTTGCTGTTGTGATGGAGATAAATGCCGCCAGTCTTTTTGTATTAGAGGTAGCTTCACCTGACGATGTACTATTTGCACTGGTTCTTTTAATCCTTCCCAGGCAAAACAAGTACGCAACACGGGATGTCGCTTGATGACTTGCTGCCAAGCGCGATCGAAAGCTGCAATACTAAAGTCGCCCTTAAAAGTATAGCTAAACTGCTCGAAGTACACGCCCGACTGAGGAGCCACTAAACTATGAAAAAGCATACCTTGCTGCATGGGCGAAAGAGGATAAAAGTTTTCAATATTTTTTATGCCCATGTTACATTCCTCTAATTACTGCTGTGATTGACTCTAAATCGCTCTCATTCCACTGACTTTGTTGAAATTCAGAGAAATCTGAAGGAGTATAACCTCCAGAGTCAGGAGATTGACAGTGAGCAATTAGCGATCGCAATTTCTCTATATAAGTTTCAGCTAATTGCTGAATAGTTGTTTCTCGATGCAAGGCTTGACTATAACTCCAATCAAGACGCAATCGATTGAGTGAGATCGCCCCGTCGATCTCTAGCAAACAATCTCGATGTCCTTTTAAACTTCGTTCGCGTCCAGTAGATTCTGTCACGGGATGAAAGATGGAATTGGCAATTACGCGATCGAACTGTCCTAGATAATTGAATCTAACTTCTGGTTGAGATAAGTTTTGCAGCTTTTTCTTAATCGATTCTTTATTACTTAAATAGCGCAGTATGCCATAGTTAATGCCTCGATGGGGAATGCTACGGAGTTGTTCTTTAATCGTTTTTAAAGTTTCTCCAGGATTGGAATTCGTCCCTAAATCCAATAAAACTGGAAAGAGCGTTGTAAACCAGCCAACTGTACGAGATAAGTCAATGTTTTCAAGAATATCTTCTCGTCCGTGTCCTTCTAATTCTATCAACAGAGAATTATTTCCCGTCCACTGCTGAAAAGTTTGCACCAAAGCAGCGAGCAAGACATCGTTAATTTGAGTTTGATAGGTTGACGGTACTTCATATAAGAGGGCTTTAGTTTCTTCATCAGTGAGAATTACCGATACTGTAGCAATCGAAGCGAGTGTGTTATTGCCTTCTGGAACATCTGTCGGTAAAGTTTGTAAGATATTCTTGCTGCTTTCTAATTGATTTAACCAGTAATCTAATTCCTGTTCGACTGTAGTAGATTGGGCATATTTTTGCAGTTGTTTGCCCCACTGTTGATAAGAGGTGGTTTTAGCTGGTAGCTGAATTGTCTTATTGCGATCTAATTGTTGATAAATCGCTTCTAAGTCTTGCAGTAATATTCGCCAAGAAACTCCATCAACGATTAAATGATGGATGATAATTAATAGTCGGCTGGACTGTTCTTTACCCAAGTCAAACCAAACTATTCGTACCAGTTCCCCTTTTGTTAGATTAAAACTGCTTTGCAATCTAGTTGCGATCGCTTCCATTTTTTCTTTTTGCTGACTTGGGCGCAGTTGCGATAAATCTATTACCGAAAAAGGAACGGTTTGAGAGAATCCTTGAATAATAGATTGCCAACCCGATTGAGTTTCAACAAAACGCGATCGCAGAATATCGTGGTGTGCCCATAAATACTGTAGAGATTTTTCTAATACTATCGGATCGCCGTCATGAACTTTCAGCATCACAGACTGATTGTAATGATGAAGGTCAGCAAATTTCTGCTCAAAGAATCGGTGTTGAATGGGAGTCAGGGATAAAGTACCAGTAACTAAACCTTGTTCGGCTATTTTCGTCGTAGTTATTTTGGCAACCGTTGCTAATTCAGCAATAGTTTGATGCTCAAAAATTTGCTTGGGAGTTAGTTGCAAACCAGCTTGGTTAGCTTTAGCAATAACTTGTAGGCTAACGATTGAATCTCCCCCCAACTCAAAAAAGTTATTCTCAACGCCAATCTTATCTACTTGCAAAACTTCAGCCCAAATTTTGACCAACTTTTCTTCAATAGAAGTACGCGGCGCAATTATTTCTTCTCGCTCTATTGTAGTTATTTCTGGTGTCGGCAAAGCTTTGCGATCTATTTTTCCATTGGGTGTTAAAGGAAGAGCATCTAGAAACAAAAATACCGAAGGGATCGTATATTCTGGTAGTTTTTCTTTTAGGTAACTACGCAGTTCTTTTGTTGTCGGAGATATTTCGCGATCGCTAATTAAATAAGCTACTAAACGCTGTCGGTTGGATGAATCTTCTCGTACTTGTACTACAGCTTGTTTGATATGAGGATGTTGTTCTAGCTGTGTCTCGATCTCTCCAAGTTCAATACGGAAACCTCTGAGTTTGATTTGACGGTCAATTCTACCGATATACTCGATATTGCCGTCTGGTAAGTACCTTGCTTTATCTCCAGTTTGATATAATCTCGCTCCTGCATGATGGCTAAATGGATTGGGAATAAATTTCTCGGCTGTTAATTCAGTACGATTGAGATATCCTCTCGCCAGTCCTACGCCACCAATATATAGCTCTCCAATTACTCCAATCGGCACGGGTTGTAAATATCGATCTAAGATATAAATCTGTGTATTGGCGATCGCGCGACCGATAGGTACAAATTGGCGATCGCTTCTGCGCTGACAACGCCAGTAAGTCACATCTATTGATGCTTCGGTTGGTCCGTAAAGATTGTGCAATTCGGCATCAACACGGGCAAAAAATCGTTCTTGAAGTGACAAGGAAAGCGATTCTCCACTACAAAATACTCGTTTGAGACTGTGACATCTTTCTAGTTGCGGTTCTTCGAGAAACACTTGTAACATCGAAGGAACGAAATGCAGGGTTGTAATTTGTTCTGTGGCAATTAAATCGACTAAATAAGTACTATCTCGATGACCTTCTGGAGAAGCTAAAACTAGAGATGCACCTGTAAATAACGGCCAGAAAAACTCCCAAACTGAAACATCAAAACTAAAAGGTGTTTTTTGTAAAATGCGATCCGCGCAGCGGAGGGGCTGAGGAGCGCACCTGCGTTTCCAGCTTGAATGCCCCGTCTCTCGCAGGGAATCGCAAAAAGTTAAATTATACTCATCTTGCATCCACAATAAGCGATTCGATAAACCTAAATGAGTATTTAAAACTCCTTTAGGCGTTCCTGTCGAACCAGAGGTATAAATAACATAAGCTAAATTTTCTGGTTTGACTTCACAAATTAGATTCTTTCGGCTTTGATAGGCGGTTAAGATGGGATCGTCGCGATCGAGACAGATAATGGCTGCTTGTTGTTGTGATGGCAGCGTTTCTACTAAATGGGATTGAGTCAATAATACTGATACTTGAGCATCTGCCATCATAAATGCTAAACGCTCTTTTGGATAGGTGGGGTCTAGGGGTAAATAGGCTCCTCCAGCTTTGAGGATGGCGAGGATGGCGATTACCATTCTAAAGAGCGTTCCATACAAATGCCGACAATGACATCTGTTTTTACCCCTAAGCTTTGGAGGTAGCGTGCTAATTGATTAGCTTTATTGTTTAATTCGCGATAGGTTAGATGTTGATTTTCAAAAACGAGTGCCACTGAATCCGGCGTATACTCTACCTGTTCTTCAAATAAGATCTGGATACACTTATTTTGTGGATATTCAGTTTCTGTGTTATTCCACTCTACTAATAACTGCTGACGCTCTGCTTGTGTCAAGATTGATAATTCTTTCAAGCACTGTTGGGGATTGGCAGCTATTCCTTTTAATAAGACTTCAATATGTTTTAATATCCGCTCGACCGTTGTATCGTCCAGACCCTTGCTTTTGTCATAAACAATCTCAAGCAACAATTCATTACCGGGTATAACGATTATAGTGAGGGGATAGTTGGTTCTATCAAAGCGATCGCAGACCTTAATCTCTAAATTCAGACCTGATTTTTGTAAGGAAATTTTTTCTTGTGGATAATTTTCAAAAACTACAATACTTTCAAACAAAGGGATATTAGCAGGAATTTCACTCCATCGTTGAATATCCACTAAAGGAGTATATTCATACAGACGAGCTTCAATTTGTTGTTCTTGAATTTGTTGAAACCAAGCGAGTAATGATTGTTGATAATTAATTTTTACTCTGACTGGCAAAGTATTTATAAATAATCCAATGATTGAATTAGCTTGATTCAGAGAATGAGGACGACCAGAAACAGTAGCCCCAAAAATAATATCTTCTTTTCCTGTATATTTACTTAAGAGTAATGCCCAAGCTCCTTGAACTAAAGTATTCAGCGTTACTTGATATTTTCTAGCTAAAGAATGTAACGAACTTGTTGTAATAGCGGATAGCTTAATTGATTGTTTAGTGTAATTATCTTTCTGTTCGGACAACTGCTTTTTAGCATTTAAAAAACTAGCAACAGTACAATTTTTTAGCGTTTTTCGCCAAAAAAATTCAGATTTTTCGGGATTTTGCTGCTGTAGCCAAGCAATATAATCTTTATAAGGACGGGGTTTTTCTAAATAGAGATTTTGATCTTGAGAGAAAGCTTGATAATAAGAAAAAACTTCTTTATATATTAAAGGCAGCGACCAACCATCAAACAAAAGAAGATGATAAGTCCAGATAAAGTGATAAGTTGCCTCATCAAGTCTAATTAATGTTAAACGGATTAGGGGTGCTTTAGAAAAGTCAAAATCTTCGTGAATATCTTCTTTTAGTAAAGCTTTAAGTTTTTCTTGCTGTTGTTTTGGAGATAATTCCCTCCAGTCTTGCTCTTGCCAAGGAATTTTAACTTGCCGAACTACAACCTGAATTGGTTGTTGTAAATTTTCCCATACACAGGCAGTTCGTAGAACAGAATGACGTTGTACGACTTGTTCCCAAGCCTGGATTAAAGCAGTAGTATTCAACTGTCCGCGTAGCTCAAAATCTACTTGTCCGATATAAACACCTGTTCCTGGAGCATAAATACTGTGAAATAGCATCCCCTGCTGCATAGGAGATAAAGGATAAGCATCTTCAATATTATTGTTCTTATTCATTTGCCATCAAATTTATTAAGATGAAATTTGATTAAAAGCTGAATCTAATTCCTCTTGAGTTAAATTTATGAGAGGAAAGTCTGAAGGCGTAAATCTTACTTGTACTGCTTGACAATGACGAATAATTGACTTCAATGCTTCTAGAAATCCTTCAGCCAGAGTTTCAACTGTTGATTTTCGGTATAGTTTTTTGCTATAGGAAAACCTTATCTGAAAACTACCAAATTCAACTGCACTATTAATCTCAAACAGATAAGATCTGCCATTCAACAAATTTACACCGTTACCAGAAGATTCTAATGCTGTCTTAAAAAATGTGGATTGTGCTAATACTTGGTCGTGCTGACCCAAATAATTAAAGCATATTTCCGATCGTGGCAGAGAGTTTAATAATTCGGTAACTTTAGGTTCTTGAATGAGATATCGTAAAAGTCCATAGCCAATTCCATGCTGAGGAATACTACGTAGTTGCTCTTTTGTTGCTTTTAAAGCTGCGCTTGGCTCAATAGCTTGTTCTAGATCCAGTAATACTGGATAAATACTCGTAAACCATCCTACTGTTCTTGATAGATCGATGTCTTCAAACAGTTCTTCTCGTCCATGACCTTCTAAATCGAAAAGTAGCGATCGCTCTCCTGTCCACTGTGCAAATGTTTCTACTAATGCTGTCAGCAAAATATCATTAATTTGTGTTCGATAAACACTAGGAACTTCTTTAAGTAAAGCTTGAGTATCTTCAATACCAAGAGTGACAGCGATCGTATTTGTATCTGTTAATAGATTATCTTCGCCAGGATAATCTTTGGGAAGAGATTTAACTGGTCGAGCGAGCATGGCTAACCAGTAATCTAATTCAGTATGTAACTCTTGAGACTGAGCATATATCTGTATTCTATTAGCCCACTGTTTGAAAGAAGTTGTTTTTAGTGGCAGTTTAATTGTCTTTTTCTGTACTAGCTGTTGATAAATTACCTGAAGATCTTCCAATAAAATTCGCCAAGAAAGATCGTCAACAACTAAATGATGAATCACTACGAGCAAACGTCCAGATTGTTCCGTCCCCAAATCGAATAATCCAACTTTAATTAAAGGTTCGGTCAAGAGATTAAAGCTTGCTTGAAAATCATTAGCTGTTTTGACAATTTCTTTCTTTAACTGCTCCAAAGGAAGATTAGATAGGTCTATTTGAGTAACAAGTGCTGTTCGCTCGGAAAGGATATATGGTTGAAAACCATAAGATTTTTCCTCGAAACCTAGTCGTAGAATATCGTGATGCTCTAACAGTTTTTGTACTGCTTTTTCTAATAAAAATGGATCGATTTTTGATTTAGTTTCTAGTAAAATTGATTGATTCCAATGATTAGGAAAAGAAAAATTTTGCTCAAAAAACCATCTTTGAATTGGTGTAAGTGGAAATAAACCAGCTACGATACCTTGTTCGGCTGAGTTTTGTATAGCTGTATTTACCACTGATACTAATTCGGCAATAGTTTGGTGCTGAAATATTTGTTTTGGAGTTATGTGAAGTCCAGCTTGATGAGTTTTGGCAACAATTTGTAAGCTGAGAATAGAATCTCCCCCCAACTCAAAAAAGTTATCTCTAACTCCGACTTTTTCTATTCCCAATATCTCTTGCCAAATGCCAGCTAAGATCTCTTCTACAGGAGTCACAGGAGCTATATATTCAGTTTCGGCAATGCGTTGACTAGAGTCTTGTGCTGGTAAAGCTTTGCGGTCTATTTTGCCATTGGTCGTTAGAGGCAGTTCTGGCAGGATGACAAACGCATTTGGCACCATATAATTAGGCAGCTTAGACTCTAAATAGTTCCGTAAAACGGTCGCTGTAATTATCTGTTCTGGTTGTAGCGTGGCATAGGCAACTAAACTGGGATTGCCAGAATTTTCTTCCTGAAGTAACACTACTCCCGCTGCTATAGCTGGATGTTGGTTTAATGCCGCTTCAATTTCTCCTAATTCGACTCGGAAACCTCTGACTTTTACTTGATAATCGATACGACCGAGAAACTCGATATTTCCATCGCTTAGATATCTTGCCTTATCTCCGGTTCGATATAAGCGCGACCCCGCATCGTTGCTAAACGGGTTGGGGATAAATCTCTGTGCTGTTAGTCTTGGTTGGTTGAGAT